>CAZWLA010000012.1:0-33903 GCA_964633845.1 uncultured Arcobacteraceae bacterium
TATTTTAGCAGAATTATTCCGTTTTAGTTAGTCCAACTTTTGGGGAGGCTTACAAATGTGATAAGCATCTTCAAAGAATTGAAGAAGCATTTGAAGATATAGAAAATATTATTCCTCTATCAGTAGCAAGGTATCAAAAACTTACAAAAGATGAAGTCCAAGACATTGACCAATATCTATTTAGATTTGCTAAATTACAAGATACTATGGATGATAAAATATTTAAACTTATTATAGAAGAGTATAATCCTTCAAATGATAAAATTACATTTATTGATTTATTAAATCAGCTAGAAAAATTTGACTTTATAGATAGTAAAGATGAATGGCTAAATTTAAGAAAAATAAGAAATGAAATATCACATCAATATGATGATGGGCCAGAAGAGATGTCTCAAGCTATAAATAGCATATTAAATCAAAAGAATATTATTAAAGAAATATACCTAAAAATAAAATATAAATATATATCATAATTTATATTTTATTTGCTATAATCACTTTATATGATTAAAATATTTTTAACACTTACTTTATTATTTACAGTCACACTTTTTGGTGCTGATGCACCATTTATATCTTTGGATTTAGGTGCTGTTGATACACCAGCACAATTATCAAAGACACTAAATGTAGCAATTATCCTTACACTTCTTGTATTTGCTCCTACACTACTTTTAATGGCTACAAGTTTTACAAGATTTATCATAGTATTTTCACTTTTAAGACAATCTATGGGACTCCAACAAACCCCACCAAACCAGATTTTAATCTCTATATCTTTGATACTTACATTTTATGTGATGCAACCTGTCGCAAACAATGCATATACAAATGGTATCAAGCCATATATGGAAGAGAAGATATCTTATGAAGTAGCATTTGAAGAAGCTACAAAACCGTTTAAATCATTTATGCTAAAAAATACACGAGAGTCAGATCTTGCTCTATTTTATAGAATTAAAGGTGAAACAAATCCAAAGACTACAGAAGATATATCTTTATTTACTATTATGCCTGCTTTTGTAGTAAGTGAACTAAAGACTGCTTTTGAGATAGGTTTTTTAATATTTTTACCATTTTTAGTGATTGACTTTATTGTGTCATCCGTTCTTATGAGTCTTGGTATGATGATGCTACCACCTGTTATGATATCACTACCTATTAAGATTATCTTCTTTGTAATAGTAGATGGTTGGGCATTGATTATTGGGAATTTAGTCCAAAGCTTTAAAGTCTGATATATTTAAGAACCAAACTCTTTAAGTAATTTGGCTACTAAAGTAGGATCTAAATTAGCCTGTTTATCTTTTAACATTTGTTCTTTTTGTTTAGGAAAGTTATTTTTACACTCATTTGAACAAAAATACTCATGCATACCATTTCCTATGCTAGATCTATATTCATTTGATCTTACAATATCTTTATTACAAGATTTACACTTATCGTTAAAGTTTTTTGATTTACGATTATAATCTTTTTGATATTGTTTATTTTTAAGGTATTTACACTTATTACACTTGTGTTTAATTCTAGCACCTGCTGGATGCTCACTAAGAATTATCTCATCTCCACAAGATATACAGATACCATAATGAAAGGTATGATTTAAAAGTGGTATGATTTTTTTATGATTATCCACACACGAAAGTGCACACGCACTAGAGCAGTAGACTACTCTGTACAAACTAGGCTTAAATGATTTTAAGCACTTTTTACAGTTTATAGATATTCCTTAGCTGTTGTATATAGACTTTTAATATCTGTTTTACCTATAAATCTATCAACTCCTATATCTTCCATCTTACCTCTTACGGCATTTGTTGTCATACTAGAATTAATCACTACTGGTATATGTGAATATTGACTATTACTCTTAATAAAAGAAGCTACTTGAAATCCATCAACTTCTGGCATCTCAATATCTGTCAAAATCATACCAATATCATTTAAATTTAATTCATTAAATCTTTCTAATAGTTGTTTCCCATCATTATATAGCTCATATCTTACACCAGCTTTTTTAAACACTTCATGTATGATATCTCTAGCTACACCACTATCTTCAGCAGCTAATACAATTTTATCACTATTAATTGTCGAAGTAATATATTTTGAAAGATCATCAATATCATCCGCACCCCAACCAATATCGACTAAAAGTTGTTCTGCATTAAATACTGTACATAATGTTCTTTTTCCATCAACATCTACATAAGTAGTGTATGTAACTCTTGAATTTTGCTCTTCTGAATTCCGTAATTCATCTGTAGTTTTTTCTACAATATCAAGCATATCTTTTACTAAAAACCCAACTTGTTTATGATTAAATTCACAATATAAAATTAATTGGTATTCATTGATATCAAGAGGTTCATACCCAAGCCATTTATCAAGATTAATTAATGTTACTGGTTCCTCTCTAATTGTAGCTATTCCAGCCACTATATCATTATCAGATGGGGTATCACTAATATCCACCTCAGCTGTGATTACAAATGATTTTATTTTAGCAATATTAATAGCAAATACACTACCCTGACCAGTATAAAATACAGCTAACTGTTGTACATTTCGCAAATGACCTTGAGTCATCTGCTCTACACTATTGACTATATTACTCATGACAACTCCTCTTTTGATACTATGGCCTCTATATCCATCACTACAAGCATATGAGACCCATCTGCTACACTATACCCTTTAAGATATTTTGATGGTATTGCAGAACTCATTTCAGATACAACTGATAAATTATTTGAATCAATTTTTTCAACATCATCAACTTTATCCACTACAATACCCAACATCCTTTTATCCTCTGTTAAGACAGCTATTACTGCTGTATTTTCATCATATACATGCTTAATTTGGAATTTGATTCTTAAATCTAGTACAGGAACAACTTCACCTCTTAAATTAATCAGCCCTTTAACATATTCTTCGGTATTTGGTAAAGGCGTAATTAGCTCTGGATAGGTAAGTATTTCTCTTATTTTTGGTAATTCGATTGCATATTCTGTATCACCAAGATTAAATGTCATATATTCTTCTAATTTTTGCTCTGCCATTATAATCAATCCCTTTTTAGTTTATTACTTGACTATATCACAACATACTTAAAAAAATTATTAAAATTCAAAAAGAACACTTTAAGTTTTAAATAATATAATATAACAAAAAAGGCTTATATTGGAACGAAACCAAGCATATTATCAAGGGGCGAGCAGTACAGAGTTAATTATTTTTATATCTCTCTTGCTTATTGCACTTATTATACTAGCTAGAACCAAACTTGGTAAGTCAAATAAACAAAAATTAGGTAGTGCTTGTCATAAATATAATGCAGAGATTTTTAATCAAGGTAAAGCAATTATACCTGAAAATAGCCATACACAAACATTTACAGACATCCATCCTTCAGAAGATAATAGTATCTCAAAAAAAGAATTTATTGATGAACAAATTCAACATATACATGAGGCACAAAAAGAAAGAGATATCCTAGAACAAATTTATAAAGATAGGGCAAAATAAACTTTTCAATTATACAAATTTTGCAATCTCATTTGATATTTTTTCTAGTGATACAACTTTTTTAACAGCATTAGCTTCAATAGCCTTTGCTGGCATACCAAATACTACACATGATGCTTCATCTTGTGCTACAGTATAAGCACCATTATCATTCATCTCTTTAAGGCACAATGCACCATCATCTCCCATACCTGTCATGATCACACCCATAGCTGCCGATCCAGCAGTATTATTTACACTTCTGAATAATATATTTACACTTGGCTTATGTCTACTAATCTTTATACTATCATCTAATTTGATTTTATATTTACCATGGACTGTTTTTTCTATTACAATATGTGCATTTCCAGGTGCTAAATATGCATGTGATTCTTCACATATATCACCATCTTGAGCTTCTTTTACCATAATATTTGCATGTGAGCTTTTATGTAATCTTTGAGCAAAAGATTGTGAAAAACCATAAGGGATATGTTGCACTATTACAATAGGAGGTAGTCCTGCTGGTAAATCTTCAAATACCTTAAGAAGAGATTCAACTCCGCCAGTTGATGAACCAATTGCAATAATCTTTTTACCGGCTCTTAATGCTGGTTTTTTAGCTAATAATTCATCTGGATGATGCTTTTTTTCTACAGTGTTGTTAGTGGATACATTATGCTTTGGTTTTGGTTTCTTTAAAGTATATCTTTTAAGTAAAAAAGTAAGATTTAATAAACTATCTTTAATTCTAGATTGAAATGAATCCATTGATTCACTACCTTCAGGTTTTGGTATAAAACCAACTGCTCCATCATCAAATACTTCACTACCTCTAGCAGCTTCTCCTGATACTACAACAGCTGGCATAGGATGTAATTTCATAAGATTTTTTAAAAATGTAACCCCATCCATTTTTGGCATATTTATATCAATAGTTACAAGATCAGGTTCATACTTTTTAATCTTTTCTCTAGCATCAAAGGCATCAATTGCTGTATCAATTACAGTATATTCATCAATACTATTAATCATATCTTTAAGAATCTTTCTCATTAATGCAGAATCATCAATTACTAATACACTATACATCTAGAAGAGCTCCACTCCACCAGTTTCTAGTATCTCTGGTTGTTTAGAAAGACTTGTAGTAAGAGTAGATTCTTCAGCAGCAATTTTAGCTTCAATAGACCTATTTTGAACAGATCTAATAAATGTTTTAAATTCATCAGCAAGTAAGATTACTCTACCATGTACTCCTCGTATATGTTCCCCTAAAAGCTTTATATTCTCTGTTTTACAAAAGTCTACTGCAAATTCAACATTTTTATCACCAATTCGGTTATCATGTGTTTGCAATATATGTGCACCACCTGCTATTTTAGCTCTTATATTTTTTTTCGTTGCACCTAATTTATACATCTCATTTAACATCGCTTCTACAGAGTATAAACCATACTTCATATCAATGCTACCAGTCTGGGTACTTGGAAGAAGAAAATGGTTCATACCTTTAATTCCAGTTTTAATATCATAAAACATAATAGCGACACATGAACCTAATAATGTTTTAAATGCTACATTATCACTATCTTTTGCCACTGCAAATTCTCCACCCATAATTGTATAAGCTGGATAGCCTTTAACATTTGTAAGATGAATATTTGATCTTTGTTCTATTTGACCATCTTTATGTCCAATTATAAACACTAATAATCCTTCAATTTAATAAATATATTATGTCCTTCTCTTTGAACATAAGGTGTTAAGTCTAGTGGGTTCTCAGAATGGCCTAAATATAAAGTACCACCAATTTTAAGATGTGAAAATAGTTTTTTTAATATTTTATTTTGATCTTCAACACTAAAATAAATTAAAACATTTCTACAAAATATCACATCAAAGTAATTTTTCTTATGAGGATATGAAGCATCATTTAGATTCATCTCTTTAAAGCTCATAATTCTTTTTAAATCATTATTAACTTTTATAAGATACTCTTCTAATCTTCCCTCTATCTTCCTTCTTTTAAAAAACTGATTTGGCTTAATCCAATCAGGAAAATCAGCTAAACTTTTATCATGTCTATATATCCCTGTCATAGCAGTGTCTAGTACATTTGTATCTATATCTGTTGATAAAATTTTATGATTATTATAGTTTCCACCATATAGTTCACATGCTTTTTTCAATGTAATAGCTATAGAATACGGCTCTTCACCTGTAGATGAAGCACTACACCATATATTAAGCGACTGATTATCTTTTGAAGCTTGTGGTAATATTCTATCTTTTAAGTCATTGAAATGAAATACTTCTCTAAAAAAATGTGTCTTATTTGTAGTAAATGCATTTATAAAGTCTTCTACATATTCACCTTTTACTATAAGGTCTAAAATTTGATCTACATTACCAGTAAATGATGTATCCCTCATTAATTTTTGTAAACGATTATCAATCATTACATCTTTATTTTTAGTTAATGTAATTCCAGCATATTTGTAAAGTAAAGATCTTACAATTTCATACTTACTTTTTGACATTAATTAATGTTCCTTATAAGAGTCTTTTTTAAAATCAATAATACCCAACACATCTAAAATTAAACCGATAGATCCATCACCTCTTACCGTTGCTGCACCAATTCCAGCTACTTGTTTAAAGTTTCTATCAATTGGTTTTACTACAACTTGCTGTTGTTCAAGGAATTTATCTACAAATATTGCAACTTTTTCATTTCCAGCTTTTACAACTATTAACATACCTTTTGTAAGTTCATTAATATCAGTATCAATCTCTAATAAATTACTCAATCTAACAATAGGAATAAATTCTTCTCTTAGAAGAAGTAATTCCTCTTCTCCATCTCCAACTTTTTTAATCATATCCTCTGATGGCTGTATAGATTCAACAATAGAATTTATAGGTAAGATATATGTTGTATCACCAATAGCAATATCCAAACCATCTAAAATAGCAAGAGTAAGTGGTAGTACAATTGTAATTGTAGTTCCAATACCTACATCCGTATCAATCTTAATCATTCCACCAAGTTTTGTAATATTAGTCTTAACCACATCCATACCAACACCTCGGCCAGATACATTAGTAACTTCATGTGCAGTTGATAAGCCTGCATCAAATATTAGCATTGCTTTATCATTATCACTCATTAGTTTTGCTTGATTCTCATCAAGTGTACCACTGTCTAATGCTTTTTGTACTACTTTGTCTAGATTAATTCCAGCACCATCATCTTTAATACTAATAATCATTTGCCCATTTGATTGCTCAGCATTAATTGAGATTGAACCAACTTCATTTTTACCTAAAGCAATTCTATCTTGTGATGATTCTAATCCATGATCAAGAGAATTTCTTATAATATGTACAAGTGGGTCTGTAAGACCTTCAATCATAGCCTTATCAATCTCAACACTATCGCCAGTATGTGTAAAATTAACTTTTTTATCCATGCTTTTAGATAAGTCACGAATAATTTTTGGGAATTTTGAATATACACTTTCCATTGGCACCATTCTAATACTCATAATAGAATCTTGCATAGTTCTTATATGTCTATTTAGATATTCTAATTTCTCCAGAATTTCACCAGATATTCTACTATCTTCAATACTATTTGCAAATTGTGTCAGCATAGCATTTGTAATTACTAAATCACCTACACTATTCATAAGTAGATCAATCTTATCAAGATTTACCCTGATATTATTACTGCTTTTTACTACTTTTTTTTCTACCTGCGGTGCCGGAGATGATGAGGGTACTGGTACCTTAACTATAGAATCCTCTTTAACTATAAAATCCTCTTTCTCTATTTGACTAGGCTGTATAATTGCTTCCACTTCTTCTATAGAAGGTTTATCATCTTCAATATCAAATATACCAAAATCATCAGCTTCATTCACTTCATCTAGCTCCTCACCTAATAAATCATCACTATCATCTATAATTATTCCATCATCGAAGAATCCAAAATCATTGTTATCTGTTGCAACTTTATCAGTTAAATCATCATCAAAGAATCCTATTGTAGATTCATTTGAATTATCATGTAAGTTTTCTGCAGGAGATATTGACCTATTAAAATATTCAAATGCTTCTTCATCCTGTTGTTTACTGGTACTCATATCAATAGGTTCATCATCAAATAATCCAAATACAGCACTATCATCAGAATCTTCTTTAGATTCATCTACTAGTTCTTCTTCATGTATAGATTGTTCTTTACCCTCTTCTAAATTATCATTTGCTTCTACATTATTATCAAATAGTTGTCCATCTAAAAATATTTTAATATCATCAAGCTTCGTATCAACAAGTGTTTCATACATCATCTCATCTAAATCACCATTTGTTTCAAGAGTAAGCATAACTTTAAGCGTATCTATACAATCAATTAAAAATGGTGCCATAGAATCATGATATTCTATTTTATGATTTCTTAATTCATCCATCAAATTTTCAACATAATGTGCAAAACCTGCAAATTGAGTAAGTTCAACTGATGCCCCACTACCTTTTAAAGTATGTACACCTCTAAATAGCGTATTCATCTGGTCATCATTAAGAGTTCCAGACTCTTCAGCTTCTAACAGTAAATTATCTACATCGTCAAATATTTCAGAAGCTTCTTCTGCAAACATATCACGATATTTTGACATATCAAAACCAGACATTACTTATCCTTATCTATTTAATACTAAATTTACAGCTTTAAGTAATTGATCTGGAATAAATGGTTTTACAATCCATCCTGTTGCTCCTGCTTTTTTACCTTTCGCTTTCATCTCATCTGTTCTTTCAGTTGTTAATGTCAAAATTGGTTTTTTAGCATATGTTGATGTTGCCCTTAAGGCTTCAATCAATTCAAAACCATTCTTATTTGGCATATTGATATCTGTAATCACAAGATCAAATGTAGTTGCATTAGCTTTATTTATACCATCTACTCCATCTACTGCTTCTGTAATATCTGTATACCCACCCTCAGTCAATGCATAACTTAGCATATCTCTTAACATTGTTGAATCATCCACAATTAATATTTTAGCCATCTTCGTATCTCCTTTAAAATAATTCCAGCGTACCAGCTGAATATGTTTGTTTAGTTATATTTTGAACTATATCTCTTTGGTCTTGTATAGTATAGTGCTCTACCATCTCACTTTTAAATACCTCTTGGTCTTTATTAGTGATATCTAAATTTAGATTGTCAATATTTTCTAGTGACATATAACCTATTGCTGAAACTCCAGCTATCATTTGAGTTATTCTATCTTCACATTGTAAGATTGATATATACTCATGCATAGACTTTGTAGCTTGTGCTAGCTCATCTGATACAAGACCATTAGTATCTATAGATTCTATTTTATTACATACATCTTTTAAAATTTCTAAATTTACACCAAAATTATTAGATATTTTAGATGTTGCTTCACATATCGCACTTTCCACTAACTTATAATTTAAAATATTTACTTCTGTATATATACGTTGTCGTGCTAATTCTAGCTCCAACTGTGCTATACGCACATCCTTATCTAGTATTGTGTCTACCACATTACTCCTTTAATCAAACATATCTTACAATAACTTACAATATATTAAATTAAGCTTTATAGATTGATAATAAACTATCATAAAATATCGTTTTATCTATACTACCATCAGTATCTTTTAGAATTTCAAGCATAATATCTAAATCTTTTTTGTCGTTCCATATTTTGTTATATATTCCCTCTTTATAGCCATGCTTTTGTCTAAATAAATTTAATCTATTCTTCGCAACATATATATTATATAGTCTATCAAAATGTATTGCTGAATATTGAACTATTAAAAAAAATTTTTCAAGAAGTACATTGGCTGCATCTTTAGAATCAATATTATTATTTTGAATCATTAATGCATAGTATATTAAATTTTCTGTTTCATCACGAAGCTTATTAATATCAGCAGCAGGATATGGATCATAGTTACATAATATAACAATATTATCAATTACCTCATCAATATTCACATACTGCAGTAAATAACTTAATATAAAATGTAAAATATCAATAATCTCTATCTCAATTCTATTCCATTGTACTACACCATCAATATCTTCCCAGTGTTTCCACTTTGTAAAACTATTTAGTTCAAATGACTCCATCACTATGCATCTTGTCCACGATATAGGATCTCCATTTTGGGTAAATCCTAATTTATAATCTTCTCCATTTGTAATAATATTAAGTTCTTCTTGTAAAGACAACATATTTAAGAACATAATTTTATATGTATCTATTTGATATTTCATTATTCCTTCTCTGCTAGGACTTTTAATAATTCTTCTCTAGCCTGATCTTTAGATACCTCTCGTTTTTTAGAAATACCTCTTAGGTTCATTATTGTTTCTTGATGTTCTGATAATACAGGGGATACTAATTGAGCACTTTTTCTATCATTTTGAATTCCAAAATCAACTAAAAATTTATCTTTATTATTAATAACTAATTTACCCTTGAGTGAGTGTATTGGTTCATTAAAAATTATCGTATCATCATTAGATAATTTTAGTATCTCTTTTACTGCAAAACTTGTTTGTGCAATTATTCCATCAACAGAAACTTTTGATCCTGCTAACAATGAATTTATATCTTCATTTCTACTTTTTTTAGCTCGCGTATCTATAATAGAACGATTTAAATCTCCAGATGCTAATAATGGCTCCAAAAATATTTTTGGATAACATAAGTTTAGTAGCTCTTTATTCTCTTCTATATTGATTTCTAAAACCATTAAAACTATTACATCTCCTTGAGATACTAATATAGCATTATTTGGATCTCTATTTTGAGATAAAAGCTTAAAGTCCATTTTTGCTACAGGTTTCCATGCTTGAACTAACCTTGATTGAAGCATATCCAAGAAATGATTTAATATACTAATCTCTAAATCAGTAATAATATCTTCATCTCCCTCCTCTAATTCTTTCTTTGCACCCATTAAATAATCTATAACCATCCTTGATAATAATGGATTAGACTCTACTGCAACTTTACCATCAGATGGATCTAAGCTAAAAATATTGTAAATTGTATTATCAGAAAGACTCATTGTAAATTCACTATATGTAATTTGATCAACACTAACAATAGATATATCAACCATCTTTTTAATCACTGACGATAGATCATTAGCCAAGTCTCGCAAAACTTTATCATGTAGTTGAGAAATAGTTCTAATACTTTCTGATGATATTAGGTTTGGTTTTTTGAAGTTATATGTTGTATAGTCTACAGTTTTGGTAGTCTGAATACTATCAAAGTCTTCACCATCAGCCTTAATATCCATTAACGAATCAATCTCTTCTTGACTTAAAAATTCTGCCATTACTATATCTCCTCTCTTATCTAATTTCTATATTTGCTTTAATAGCCCCTAGTTCTTTTAGCTTTTGTAAAGCACTAATAATCTCAAATATATCTATATTCATCACTTTCATTGCTCGAACAAGATTTGATACTGTTGGCTCACTTCTTGTATTTAGCATAGTATTTGTTAAATCAATTTTTACACCATCACCTATATCTTGTCCTAAGTTTGTTAAGTCATCAAACTCCTCTGGTGTTGGTGGATGTTTTTTAATTCTAAATGTAAAATCTTTAGTTGAAATTGTACTTGGTAAAATTTTAATATTGCCACCAACCAATATAGTAGCTGTAGATGTATCGATAATAATTTTCTTTTCAATAGTAATATCTAATTGGATATTTTCTAGCATAGACATAAAAGTCACTGTTGACAATGTATCTGGTTTTTTAATATTGATACTTTTTGTATCTTTAGCAAATGCTATATTCATATCAAATTTAGTATTAATCGCCTGTTCTACTTTACTAGCTACTGTGGCACTTCTTTGGTTTAATGCTAATATAAAATTTGTTTGTGCTGATATATCATTATCCACTTCTTGCTCAACTATAGCACCCGCATATATAATACCAGTAGTTTTATAATCTTTATCTACACTTATTTTACCTTGAGCCAAAGCATAAGTTTGTCCATCTATTGCTTTTAACTGTGTTAACAATAGTTGTCCACCTGCAAGTGATTTAGCATCTCCAATTGAAGATACATTTAAATTTAATTTATCACCTTGTCTTGCAAATGCTTCCAAGTTAGCTGTCACCATAACTGCAGCTATATTCTTAGATTTATTAGATATCAATGGGGTCTGTAAGCTTGAATTTCGAAGAAGATTTTGTAAGGATTGCTTTGCAAATTCAGACTTATCCCCTGTTCCATTTAATCCAACCACAATACCATAACCTATTAATTGATTTGATCGCACACCAACAAAGCTTGCAATATCTTTTATTGTTTGTCCATAGGCAAATATCACTAGACTTAAAACTATAAATATCAATTTCATGATATATCCTTTTTAATACCTTGATTAAAGAAGCAATCAATTAAAAATTCATCACTTGAAACAATTAAATCATCTGGTACATTTTGTCCTATTGAAAAATATGTCAAAGGTTTTTTTACCTTAGATATAAATGATATAACATTACCAAAGCTTTTTGTCTCATCCAATTTTGTAAATATTATATTATCTATGTCTAAAATCGAGAACTCATTATAGATTTCTTCTAAATCACTTGTCTTTATATTAGTAGGCAAAATCAGATTTGTCACTATTTTTAAGTCTGGATTTGTATCGTAATATTGTTTTGTTAATTCTATCATATCTTTATCATATTGACTACTACCCGGAGTATCTATCAATAATAACTCTGGATTACCAAGCCTTTTAATACTATTTGGTAATTCACTTGGATCTTTAACCATTTGTATAGGTATTTGCATTATTTTAGCATATGTATTAAGCTGTTCTGCTGCACCTACTCTAAATGAATCCAATGTAATCATCCCAATCTTACTAACATCTTGTAATGTATATAAATATCTAGCTGCAAGCTTTGCTAGTGTTGTTGTTTTTCCTACTCCAGTCGGTCCAACAAAAATCATAATTTTTGTTTGTCCCTCTTCTAAAGGTTGTTCATGCTTAATAGATAACATACGCCTCAAGACTAATCTAAAAAATGCATTTATTTTTTCAGGCTTATTTTTAATCTTAGCTGGTAATTTTTCAATAGTAACCTTAATTATTTTATATATTATATCTTTAGGCATATCATTTGCTAAAAATAACTTATAGATATCACTAAGCTCAATTGGTACTACTAAATCATCTATTGTATTCTTAGAGTTTGTATTCCAAAGTGAGTTTCGCATATATATGATAGAATCTTGCATATCAAGTATACTTTTCTTTAAACTAATTAATTCCTCTTTATTAAGATTATAATCTTGATTATTTTTAGTATCTGAAATAATTTTAGACTTAAGATTGTTCTGTTCTTGCATATCTTCAATAGATACTATAACCTCATACATATCTATTGAATTTTTTGTTGCTGATGATATTTTCTTTGTAGATACAACAATAGCTTCTTGTCCACAACTTTTTACAGCTTTTTTAAGAGCAATGGTAGGTGTCTCTCCTAGAAACGATAATAACTTCATCTTACTAGTCCATCTTTAATTAGTTTTCGTATTTTACCATTTGATTTTTTTATCTTAATATATTTATTAGTTTCTGTTATAATATTACCATATTCTTCAACTTCTATAAAGTCTCCAAATGTATATATAACTTTATTTTTACTCATTAACCTTACATCTTTAATACAAATTGGAGTATTTTTCTTGATATAGTGTACTGAAATATATTCATTTTTATTAAGCATACTTTTTATCATTAATTTACATTTAGTATTTTTAATATTATTCTTTATTGTCGTATTATCTTGAGTAACTCTTTGATTATAGTATATATCTTTTGATGCAATTACCTGTGCATAAGATATATTCAACAATATTAAAAATACTAAAAATTTAATAAACATTATTTATCCTACTTATGCACTAAAGTTTACTGCCATATTATCATTATGAAGTAAATCTTTAATAATATTATCATACATCTCTTTTAATGGCAACATTATGTATGCAAGTTGATTATTTCGCTGCTTTAGCTCTTCTAATTTTGATTCAACCATATTAACAATATCTCTAAACTGTTCTATATTATTACCACTCTTAACACATTCTTTTAATGCACTGTCTAAATTATTTTTCATGATTTTAATGTCATTTACCAATACTTGCTTTTGCTCATTACGTTTCATTAAATTATCTGAATTAGCTGAGCCTAACTCCTCTATATCTTTATTAATTAATTCTATAAGCTTGTCTATTAATTCTATAATTTGTATTGAATATATTTTAACCATCTTAAAAACCTTTAATTAATCTTTTTTTGTTTTATTATTCGCTAAATGTTCAATAAGTAATTGACTTATACCCATATTACCAGCAGTCACTTTTGCAATATTTTCTAAGTACATATCTTTAACAATATCACTTCCTGCACTACTTCCTGCAATATTAACATCTTTTAATGCCGTTCTTAATAACTCTTGTAAAAAAAGCTGTTCAAAATCTTTTGATACTTGCTGTATATTATCTTCATTGTTATCTTGTGATTTATTTAGATTTATACTCTGAATATTTGTATTGATACTATTGTCCATTATCTAGCCTTTCAAAAAAATTATCCTCTTCTAGAGCCATTTGCTTATCTTTTTCTGCAAAAAATTTAAGCTCAACTCTTCTATTCTTACTACTACTAGTAGTAGCCTTAGGTCGATGTGATGCAAATGCAGCTAACTTCAAAGTAGAAGGATCAACTTTATTTTTTATTAACTCTGTAATTATAGCTACAGATCTCAATGCAGACAAGTCCCAATTATTTCTAGGTATATCCACACTAGAATGACTATTTTTATCAGTATGCCCTATAACCTCTATAGTAAAATTAGTTGTCATAGTTCTAATAATTTTAGCTATTTTATTTACAAACTTTTTGCCCTTTGCATTTGTTAAATTATATTCACCAGCTTTAAATAAAAGTGATGCAGGAACTTCTATAATAAACTCTTTTGCTCCATCTGTAAATACAGCTTGATCAGTTGTAGATGTCGACTCAGACATAGCACTACTATTTAGATTAGCCACCTCATCTTTTATCTCTTCTTTGGTGGCCTCTATATCTTCTTCAGCCTCTTCTTCATTCACATCATTAATGGATTCCGTTTGCTGTCCAGTTTTATTAGCAGCATCTACAGACTCTGCGCTTTGCTCCAAAATACCTAGAGATTTTCGCATAACATCAAAGTATTCTTCAACTTTAGGCTTATCAAAAATAGCCATAGATAAAAGTAGTACAAAGAAGCAAAGCAATAATGACATAAGATCACCAAAAGCAGCTAGCCATCCAGGTAAACATTTTGGACACTCAGGACACTTTGGACAATTTTTATGTTTATTTGCCATTATCTATCCGATAATATTGCATTTAACTTTGTTTTCATATCACCAATAGATTCATCATTTGCTATTAGAAGTACTCCTTGCATAATAATACTCATACCATCTACTTCTAATTGACTTTTTACCGCTAATCTATTTCCAATTGGACCTGCAAAGCCTGTACCTAATAAAGTACCATATAATGTAGTTAATAATGCAACCGCCATTGCTGGACCCACGGCTGATGGATCAGCAAGATTTGCAAGCATCGCTACAAGACCAATAAGAGTACCAACCATCCCCATAGAGCCAGCTACACTACCAATCTGATCAAATATCTGTATCATCTTAGCGTGTCTTGTTTGCATATGCTGAATTTTTGTTTCCAATAAATATTCAATAGTATCTGCTTTTGTGCCATCAACTACTAATGAAAATGCCTCCTTAACAAAAGGATCCTTTTCTTTTTCAACTAGTGGCTCAATAGACATTTTACCTTTTTTCTTAATCTCTGTCGCATAAAAAATAGTTTTTTGAATTAGATTTACATTTTCTTCTGTAGCTAATTCTGAAAAAGCTGCTTTCATTGCTTTACCCATATTTTTTAAAATACTAAGCTCATAAGAAGCAATAATATTGGCAGAAGTTCCACCTAATACAACAATTACTGATGGAACATCTATATATACCATAATCCCAACACCAATTGCCATGGTTATTAAGATTAGCACCCAAAAGGCTGCATATCCACCAGTACCTATTTTATCCATTAGTGCGCTAGCCTTACATAAGATAATCTTTCTTTGATTGATCCTACATTTCTAATTTTAATCGCAAAATTCCCATCTACGACAACAGCTTCACCTTCTGCAATCTTTTTGCCATTTACTAAAATATCAAGTGGATCGTTTACTAATTGATCTAACTCTATAATATCTCCGAGGTCTAGCTTAACTATATCCTTAAGTAGCATCTCTTTCCCACCCAGACGAACGCTTAATCTTAATTCTACATCCATAAGTAATTCTAAATTATTCGATTCACTAGTAGTAAGCGATTCACTACGAGAAACTTCAGTTTTAATCATACTGTTCTCATTATCAAAAAACTTTTTTAGACTAGAATCAATCATTATATATATATTAAATTCATTACTTTCATTTGTTAATTTCAGATGTAATATTTGTTCACAATTTTCTAAGCTAGGTTGATCTTGTGCAAATGTGTTATCTACTGTTAGTTTTACACCATTTAGATCTTCGTTATCTTGAGCATTAATTGAATTTGAAATTGCACCAGTTATATTAGAACTAATTTCCCTCATAGCATCTAAAAGATCATCATCAACTTCACTTTTAATATCCCCATCTTCACCTAACATTTTATGCTCAATAACATAAGTATCACTTTGTGGAAATAAAATTGTTATTTTAGAAGACATAGTTGAATATTCAAAAACTACATCAGATTGTATATAGTTATCTTGTTGTAGCTGATCACACGATATACTATTCAATGATGATTCTAAGTCATCTATAGTAAGTAGCTGCCCCAAAGTAACACAAGCTTCATTTTGAAAAATATTATTTAAATTGATATTAATTTCCTTTAAGAATATTAAGAACCGCTTGTAAGATTTGGCATTGAATCTTTAAGCATCTCTTTAAGTTTAATCATATCTTCTGTAGGATATTGTCCAATTGTACCATCTGGCATGATAACTTTCACTATAAAATCATTTGTAGTTCTGTTGTATCCAAACTTAATTGTATTTAATACTACCTCTTCCTCTTGTGCTAAAACTTGCTTGTCTTTTTTAGGCTCTTCATTTTGTTCATATTGATCTATCTGTCGTATATCATGTGATTCATTTAGTTTTTCAATTTTAATATCATGATTTTGTGCTGCTCTATCAATTGTATTTATTTTTGCTATATCCATCTCAAACTCCTTTTACCATACTTTATCTACATCGTTTATATTGATTTTATTGCTACCTGATACTGCAATAATATCACCATCCGTAAATTCCAATGATGATACCTGATATATTCCAGACTTAGCATCCATAGCCTTACCTTCTAAATTAAAAGCACTAACTTCTGTAGAATATGTACCATCAGAAAGTTGTTCCCCATTAGTACCAGTACCATCCCAGTTAAATACCATAGTACCACTTGGTATTGAAGAGATCTCTAGTGAAGCTACTATTTGCCCCTCATCATCTTTAATATCAATAGTACCAGAAGAGACATCCTCTGCAAAGAAAACAGAAAAATTAGATACAGAATCCTCTAATTCTATATTCTGATCTCCTGTTTCAATATATTTACCTATTAAGTCAATAGAACTTAGACGTTCAGTAGCAGCATATGAACTTTCTAGATTTGCCAATGCTTTTACATTTGAATTATTTGCTTCAATTGTAGACATTTGCAATGTTTGATCTAACATTGATTTGGAATCCATTGGATCTGTTGGGTCTTGATATTTTAATTCAGTTAAAAGTAGCTGCATAAAATCATCGTTACTTAATGACTCTTGCTCTACCACAGTTTGAAAATCTATATTGGATGTATTTGAACTAGTTGATATTTCCATTATTTTTCCCTTCTTGATAGAAGTAGCCTATTGCCTCGTCAGCAGTTGAAACATCTTTAATTTTAATATCCAAGCTTTCATCAAAAACAATAATCTCACCACTACCGATAATTCTAGAGTTGATATATATATCACTACCATCTCCCACCATCTTATCTAATATAACAATATTGTCCTCTTTTAAATTTAAGAACTCTTTTACCGTAATTGGTGCCGCACCCAAAAGTACCTCTACGGTAAAAGTTGTATCTAAAAAGCTATCATAATCTATTATATTATCTAATGTATCCATCATCAATAATTATATCTAAAATAATATAAATTACCTAATATAGGGTTTTAATACTTTGAGATAGAGTTTCTAATTTGGATTCAATTGTCAAATCAAAATTTCCAATATCAGAACTAATAACAATACCTGATGGTTGAATATTAGTATCATTTACTAACTTAACAATATCACTTAAGTCCAAGTTCGATACTAAATAATCATAATCCGTAGGACTTACATGCACGGCAATTTCAGTAGCATCTTTCAATTCACCAATAATTTTTCTAGCAATGTTTAGAGCTATAGTATTAGAGTCTTCTCTAACCTCTTGTTCAATAATTTTAGATGCTATTTTTAACGAGTATGCTATTAGTTTGTTTTCAAATGCTTCACTCATTTTATCTAATTGTTTTGCATGGTTATTTAAACTTGTTAGCGCTTCTACTATTTGTGTATCTAACTTATTAGATACCGCTTGTGTATTGCTTGCTTTAAGAGTTTGAATTTCTGCAGAAAGGCTGTCAAGTTTATTTAATATACTATCTGTTGCTTCACTATTAAGATCATTAAAATTATTTTTACTATTATTAGAGCCAAAATTATTTAGATTAAATGCTTCTACTTGATACTCTTCATTATTGCATGATATTACTTTAGCTGCATCCATAGCTTATTCCTCTTCTTCTCTTTCAATGGTTCCATCTTCTAGCATCTCTTGTGTTTTATCAAGAATTGCCCTTTGTGATTTCTCCATATCTTTAAGTTTTACTTTTGTTAACATTTCAATTTCTTCATCAAACTTAGCCTTAGCTCTTTGTGACATATTGTCTAAAAACTTATTTAATATCTCTTCTGGTGCATTTTTAAGTGCCATTGTTAATGTTGGTGTATCTATCTCTTGTGTGATTTTTTGTATTGCATCATCTTCCAATGTCAGAAGATCTTCAAATACAAACATATTATCTTTAATCTCTTTTGTAATTTTGTCATTGTGTTCACTTAAATTACTTAGTATATCTTTTGAGGCCGTTGGTGTCATTCTATTTAACATATCTGCAGCAACTTTAACACCACCTAGTTCAACGGAAGATGATGTAAATAAATCTAGTTTTTCTTCTAATACAGCAGATATTGTATGGATAATTTCAGGTGACACATCTTTAATTGTTGCCATTTGGTGAGTAATTTGAACTTTTTTACTATCTTTAAAGCTATTTAATGTTTCTGCTGCAGAAGTAGAATCCATATGTGCTAAAACTATAGCTATAGTTTGTGCTGTTTCATCCTTTAAAAATTCACCCAATTGCTTTGGATTCACCTTATGCAAAAAGATAAAAGCTCTATGTTTTTTATTAGCTGTGCTTAACTTTTCAAGGATCCTTTGCGCTTCTTTTTGATCCATTGCTTTAAATAATATCTCCTGCGCATAATCATATCCACCACTATTAATATGCTGATGAGATTTTGTTAATACATAAAATTCATTTAAAATATCAAGTGCAACATCATTATCTATATTTCTTGCTTGAACTATCTCTTGAGAAATTTGTTCTATAATATCTTTAGGAAGATATTCAAATATCTTAACTGTATGCTCTTCCCCTAACAAAATCATAAAGTATGCAACTTTTTTCATAGTACTTAATGTAGAATCTGTCATCTTTTAGACCTCTTTATCTAATAATAACTCTATCATACGTGCAATAGATTCTGGATTAGCAACTATCTCATTTGATAATTGAGTAGATAAGGTTTCAAATTTAATTTTTGTTTCTGCATCCAATGCATCATATTCTGTCAATTGAGATAAAACTTTATTTTGAATATCTTTTTTTAGTTGAGCTTGCTTCATTTGTAAATTATTTAAGTCTGTAGTATCATCCTCTAAGGAAATATTATCAGATGATACGGAAGCACTTTCCTTCCCTTGCATATTATTTACATTATTAGCTCTAGCTTCACCAGATACTACAGCTGAAGGGATAGAATTCATAAACTTTTTATATAATACAAATAATAATATTGCTATTACAATATACTTAATATATGGGCCAAATTCATTTAGATAATATTTAACTGTTGGTACAGTTGTATCAACAGTCTCATCTTTATTCTCAAGCTGTGCAAACTTAAAGCTTTTGACTGTAATTTTATCTCCACGCTTTTTACTAAAACCAATCGCATCTTTTACTAAGTCTTCAATATTAAGTAAATATACTTTTGGATTATCTATACCCTCTAATACCTTTTCATTAAATGTAATAGCTGCTGTTATTCTTTGAATATTTGCATATGCATCATTTGTAGTATTGACAACCGTTTTACTAATCTCATAATTTGTAGTTGTAATAATATGTTCATTATTCTTTTTACCATTAGCTCCAGATCCGTTACCAAGATCATTAGATGATGCTGCATCTCCTGAAGAAGAAGTTCTTGATTCATTCGTAAGACGTTCATCACTTTGCCGACTTCTAATAGTTCCTTCTGGGCTAAACTTCTCTTCTTGCATATCCTTTTTTGTAAAGTCTAATTGAATATTTACTTTTGCAACAATATTACCATCACCAATAACAGGTTCTAGCAATGAGGTAATAGCTTCTTCTAAATTTGATTGTATTTTATTTTTATATTGTACTTGACTTTTAAAGTTTTTTTCATTTGAAGATATAACATCTTCTAACAACTCACCCGTTTGATTTATTAATTGTATATTATCTACGTGAAGGTCTTGAATTGCTGAAGCAATAAAGCTTTTTACACCTTTGATTTGTGTCGCCGTTAAATAGCGTCCCTCATTAAGAACTAGCATTGCTGATGCAGTTGACTTTAACTTTTTATCAGTAAAAATAGAATCCTTTGGTAGCACTACTTTTACTTGTGCTCTTTTTACATAAGTTAATGACTCTAAAGCTCTTGATAATTCACCTTCAATAGCTCTTGTATATTTTATTTTATTTTGAAAAGATGTTTCACCAATACTACTTTTATCAAAAATTTCCCAACCTTTATGATCACCTTTAAGTGCTCCTGATGCTACTAATTTTATTTTGGCTATATTTATAAATTGTTTTGATGTTTTTAACGTCATGCTATCACCACTTCCAAATAATGAAAATGGTACACCTACTGCCTCAAGTTCATTAGAAGCAATCATAATTTCATTTTTACTTAAATCTTTAGCGATAATATAATTATGATTAATATTTCCTACATTACTTTTACTATACACAATAATTGAAATTAGAAATATTAATAGTATAGATACACCACTAACAATTATAGCTTTTTGTCCACCATTTAATTTATTAAAAAAAGTAGTTATTTGACCCATCAGTCATTATTCTCAAAATTTTTAATTAAATTCTCAATATCATCATCAGAAACGACATCTATATTACTATCACCATGAATATGTTTTGCGGCTTTGATATCTTTTGTTGTTTCATCAATATCAAATACATTATTTAGATAGTCTGATAGTTTTCGCACTACTGTAATAACTCTTTCTATTTTTTGTCTTGATATATCTTGATATTGCATAGTTTCCATAGCTTTATATAGACCACTCACCGCATCTTCACTATGATTTTTCAATGAACTTATATCAGTAGATACAACATTAATATCCTTAAGCTTTTCACCAAATAGATCAATATTTGGAAATTTAGCTTCTAGAGCAGAAATAAACTTATACATAGATACGTTATGCTTTTCAAATTGTTCTAATTTAGACTGTATCTCTACTAACATATCAGAGGAATGAAGCAAAGCATCAAATACTTCTGATGCTTTCTCTTCTCCTTCCTGAGCTACTTTTGATAACTGACCCACAACTTTATGTTCTGGATGTGTAGGATAAGGTAACTCTGAATTTTTAATTTTTTGATTGCACCAGCTTTCACTACCAACTATCATATCATCAGACGCTTCACTACTATCATTTTCTAAACTACTATCATTTTCTAAACTCGAACTTAGTTCAGAACTGTCTTCTTCTACTAGATCATCTATTTGATCTGTCTGGGTAGCCATTAGCCTATTTATCTCATCTTGATCCATATCTACATAAACCTTTTAGTTTTTGATTACCGCATTTATCTTTTCTTGTAAAATTTCTGCAGTAAAGGGTTTTACAATATAATTTTTTACTCCAGCTTTCAATGCAGTGATCACTTCACTTTTAGCTCCCTCTGTTGTAATCATTATAATTGGTATTTTCTTTAAATCATTATCTTTCTGCATTACCTGAACTAGTTCTAAGCCATTCATAATTGGCATATTCCAATCAGTTAATACAAGGTCATAATTATTTTCTCTTAATAGCTCTAAAGCTACTTGTCCATCTTTTGCCTCATCATAGTCATCTTTGCTGTATCCTGCTTGAACAACTGTATTTCCAACAATTCTTCTCATTGTTAAACTATCATCTACAATTAGTATCTTCATACATGACCCTCCTGTTATTTTAATGTATAAATATAATTTTGAAATATTATATCTAATTAATAATTAATCTATATAAAGCAATTAATACTGTATTCTTTAGCTTATATTATGATACAATAAATTAATTTTTATAAACTAGGAGAGGTGAAGTATGAATTTTATTAAAAATATCAGTACAAAAGCAAAGTTAGTGTCGTTGACATTTATTCTTATATCTGGAGTATTTTTATATGCGATGTGGCATGTATATCAAAAATATAGCCTATATCAAGAGATGGATAGACTAGAAAAAGTTGTAGTATTATCTACAAAAATATCAGCTTTAGTACATGAGACTCAAAAAGAGAGAGGTGCAACAGCAGGTTACTTAGGATCAAAAGGTAAAAAATTTGGTGATATCCTGAAAAACCAAAGAGTTAATACTGATTCAAAACTTGAAATTTTAAATACATATTTAAGTACATTTGATAAATCAAAATATTCTAGTAAATTTAATGCTCTTTTAAATTCTGCTATGACTAATATTAGTAACATTAATAAGGTAAGATCAAAAGTAAATACATTTGAAATTTCAGGGAAAGATGCAATTGGTTTCTATACAAACAAAATCAATGCTATATATTTAGATACAATTGCATCTATATCAACTATGAGTACTGATGCTAATAGTACTAGAGATATAAATTCCTATACAAACTTTTTATATGCTAAAGAGAGGGCTGGAATTGAAAGAGCTGTACTATCAAATACTTTTGGTGCAGATAAATTCAAAGAGGGTATGTATAAAAAATTTATTAAGCTTGTAACAGAACAAGGTTCATTTACAAAGTCATTTCAAGTTACAGCATCAAATGATTGGCAATCAAACTTTACAAATACATTAAAAGGTCCAGCTGTTGATGAAACTCAAAAGCTAAGAGACATTGCATTTAGCAAAGCTAATATTGGTGGTTTTAATGTTGATGCAGTATATTGGTTTAAAACTATCACTAAAAAAATTAATTTGCTTAAAAAGATAGAAAATTACCAAAGTAATGCATTAATTACTTCAATGAAAGAAAAATCTTCTTCTGCTTGGAATATGTTTTTAGTAATTTTAGTATCTTTCTTTGTACCAGCAATATTTGCAATGGGGATTACATTATTTATTGTACGTCATATCACAACATCTCTAAAAAATATTGAAATGGGTATCGATTCATTCTTTAAGTTTTTAAATAGACAAAGCAGCACTAGTGATGCAATCCAAATTAACTCAACAGATGAATTTGGTAATATTGCACATATTATTAATACAAATATCAGTAATACAAAAAAAGCAATAAATCAAGATAATCAAGTTGTAGATGAAATCATTGACCTAGTAGAAAAAGCAGAAAATGGCTTCTATACTTATAAATCAACTATCAAAGCAAATTCTCCAGAACTTGAAAAATTAAGAATAAACTTTAATAAAATGCTGAATGCAACTAATACAAACCTTAATCATGTAAAAGAATCCTTAATTGCTTATGGTTCAAATGACTTTACACACAAAACAGTCTCAAATGGAATTAGTGGTAATATTGGAACTTTAATTACCTCTACACAAGCCTTGGGGGACAATGTATCTGGTCTTCTAGCAGTAATTAACAATGCAAGTGTACATCTTAAAACAAATACTGGTATACTTTCTAAATCAACGGAAGAATTAAGTACAAGTAGTAATGAACAAGCAGCATCATTAGAAGAAACTGCTGCATCAATAGAAGAGATTACATCTAATATTAGAGCTAATAGCGAAAAAGCTGCTGAGATGTTAGATTTATCAACACAAACATCAAAATCTGCACAAGATGGTCAAGCACTAGCTACAAGTACAGCAAATGCTATGAATGAGATAGAATCGAGTGCAAAAGAAATTGCAAATGCTATTACAGCTATTGATCAAATTGCATTCCAAACAAATATCCTTTCACTTAATGCAGCAGTAGAAGCTGCAACAGCAGGTGAAGCAGGAAAAGGGTTTGCAGTAGTTGCAGGTGAAGTAAGAAATCTAGCTGCAAGATCTGCAGAAACAGCAAAACTTATTAAAGATCTAGTTGATAAAGCCCTATCAAAATCTAATGAAGGTAAGCAAATATCTACTATGATGATTGATGGATATAATGAACTTAATGATAAGGTACAAACAACTTCTATTTTAATTAATGATGTTGCAAATGCATCAAAAGAACAAATGGCAGGTATCGATCAAATCAATTCAGCAATTATGCAGCTAGATCAAATGACACAAGAAAATACAAAAGTTGCCAATAGTGTAACAGGTATGACTACAGAAGTAGAGGAGATGTCTGAGAAGTTATCAGCACTTGTATCAAATACAAAATATCTAGGTGGTTCAGCTTCACAGGTTTGTCAAGTAGACTTAGCATTTGATATTTCAAAGCTTAAACTGGATCATGTAAAGTTTAAGGATAAATACTTTACAAATTTAAGTGATAAAAAAGATATTACTGTTGTAACACACCATGAATGTGCTATGGGTCAATGGATTGATGCACATAAAAATGAAAAAATTGCGACAACAGCAAGTTGGCGTACTTTACTTGATCGACATGCAAATGTACACAAAGGCGTACAAAAGTATCTAGATAATAATAATGCAAGTGCAAGTAATGATATCTTATCTCAAAATGGTGCACAAATAGAGAGTGATACACTAACTTTATTTGAATTATTTAATAATGTGAAAACTGAACATTGTAAGATACTTGAAACAGAAGCTGCACAAAGCAAAGTCACTAGCAATACAACACAGACAAAAACAGTAGCACCTACTACTAAACCCATTCAGCCAATAGCTCAGGTTACATCATCAGATAACAACGATGATGAATGGGATAGCTTTTAAAATTTCTTATCAAGAAAAAGAATAAATAGTAATACTATTTATTCTTTAAACAATGATTATGTTTAATTTTATCAATCAATTTAAATACAGCTTGAGTATTTACTTCAATTTCTTTAGCTATATCATATAGCTGTGATGATGAAGCATTAGAACCATCAGCCTCAATATAGCTTTGAGTTTTTAGATGAACATTTGAATGTACCTTTAGAAGTTCAGACCATTCTTTTGTCTTAGCATACTCTTCATCTTTATGTGCATCAATCCATTTACCTAAATCACACTCATGTTCATTTTTAACTGTCCAAGTCATACCTTGTCCTAATTTTGCAAAATTCACTTCTTTGAAAGTAATATGATCTAGTTTTAGTTTAGTAGTATCAAATACCAAATCAACATCACATACTTCTTGTTTTTTTGCTTCTAAGAAATTTGTTCTACCTACAAGTGTAAGTAAATTTGTTGACATATCATGTACTTCATTTGATACTAAATTAACTTCATTAGCAATTCTAGCATTTTCCTGCGTCATTTGATCTAGCTGTGCTATTGATGTATTAATCTGATCAATACCAGCCATCTGTTCACGACTTGCACTTGCTACATCATTTACTAGTATAGTTGTTTCATTTACCGTATTGCTAATCTCTTCAAATCCAGAGCTTAACTCTTTAGATATTTTAATACCATCATTTGCTTTATCTTGTGCTACCAATGCTAAAGATTTAATCTCATCTGCCGCTTGGGCAGACCTTGCAGCTAAATTTCTTACTTCACCTGCAACTACTGCAAATCCTTTTCCTGCTTCACCTGCTGTTGCAGCTTCTACTGCTGCATTAAGTGAAAGGATATTTGTCTGGAACGCTATTTGATCAATAATTATAATAGCTTCATTGATTGCATTTGTAGCATTATTAATCTCAAGCATCGCATCTGATGTTTGATTTGCTAATAAATTTCCATTTGAAGCGGCTTGACTTGATTGATTTGATAAAGTAGTCATAGAAGTTGTTTTCTCTGCAGTTGATCTGATTGTGCTTGTAATTTCTTCTATCGATGCAGCAGTTTCTTCTAATGATGCTGCTTGTTCATTACTACTCGTACTTAAATCTTGAGATACTGAAGAAAGATGTGTAGTGTGACTTTGTAGTTTTTCAGAAGCATTTGAAATCATTGCAATAATCTCAGAAACAGTGATTCCTAATACATTTACACCATTTACTACTGAACCCATTTTTCCCACATTACCTTCTACATTTATATTATGCGTAAAGTCTGCATTTGCAAATGCAATCATTGATTGATTTATTTTTTCTAAAGCATTTTGTGTTGCCTCTAGCATATCATTATATTCATTTTTTAATTGATTAAGTAAAGGATTATTAGATTCATTTTTAAGCCTATATATGTAAAATCCATTTTTTACTCTACTAGATATATCAGAAATTTCATCCACTAAAAGATTGTCTTTTTTTATATTTGATTCAACTATATTAATATTTTCATTAACAGCTTTTGCCATTGTGCCAATTTCATCATTTGTTGAAATGTAAATTTGCTCCACACTATCATTTTTACGATTAATGAAATTAAAGAAACTATTTAATCCAATTTCCATCTTTAAAATATTATTAACAATACCTCTGACTCCAAAAAATATAAAACATAGCATCATAATATTTAATAGTACTAATATAGGGAGCCAAAGCTTGATACTAGCTATAGATTTATCAACATTTTGCGACATTACAAACAACTGTTCATCTTTTAAACTTATTAATTTATTAAATGATACCCTTGCACTTTTAGCTAGTGGCGAACCTTGCTTTTTATATTCTAAGTAAGTATTTTCTAGTGTTTGAACATCTCGTACTTTGGTCGCAAGATTAAGCATAAGTGATTGTGAATATTTTACAAATTTAGAAGTCTCATTGTATGCATTATTTAATACTTTAATTGAATTAGCTTCTACAGTAATATTTTTAAGTTTACTAAAGGCTAATTCAATACTTTTCACATTAGTATTAATTTTAGTTATATTACCATCATAGTCATTACCAATCATAATATCCCTAGTTAGACGACTTAGATAATTTAAATCCTTATTTATCTCTAGAGTTAATAATTTACTTGCAACTGCTTTAGTTTGCATATCCTTATATTCACTCTCGATATTCAAGGTTTTAACTACTACAAAAAACACCATAATTAAAATAGTGATTAAGATACCAACATTCAATGAGTATAATTTTTGCTTAATTGATAGATTCTTCATAATTGCTCCATTATTTTATAACTAATTTTATATTATAATATATAATTATAATATAATATAAAATAAATACTTTGTTTATGATTAATCTAGCTAAAGAATTATTTTTTACTTCATATTGTATAAGTTTTATTTAGATAAAATTCAAATAAAAATAGGGTTGATAAATGAAAATATTATGCGTTGATGATTCTGAACTGTTTATAGATTTATTACTTTTTGCATTACAAGATGGTGGATATTCAGAAATAGATACTGCATTATCTGGTAAAATTGCACTTCAAAAGGCCAAAAGTAATACTTATGATCTAATTATCACTGATTTAAGAATGCCAAAAATGGATGGTATTGAACTCACTTCATTATTAAGAGCTATACCTAAGTATAAAACAACTCCAATACTAATACTATCTGCCGATAGTGATCAAAGTCTTAAAAATAATGGTAAAGATAATGGTGTAACAGGATGGATTGTCAAACCATTTTTACCAGATCAACTTTTAAAAGCTATAGATATTTGTAAAAATATCAAATAGCTTCTATTTCATTTAAAACATCATTTAAATGCTTATAAAACTCTGGTAACAGGGTTCTATCTTGTGTATCATTTATATTCACTACAATTTTATGTAAATTAGCAGCACACATAGTACCACTCAAACCTTTTAGTGTATGTATCTCTCTTGCAAATTCTTCATCATCCATATCTTCAAAGTTCTTATCTTTATAAGTCATTATACCTTGTAAAATTTTATTAAATAATTTTTCATTACCAGCCACATATTTTAGGGCTTCATCCTTATTGATATATTTATATACATCATTGCTAGCTTCTTCTAAAGTGACTACCTCGGTATTTTTTACTTCTCCAATATATTTATACAAGGTATTATATAATTTATCAACCTCTATTGGCTTATTTAAATGCTCATTCATTCCAACTGCTTTTGTTTTTTCTACGTCTTCTTTCATAGCATTTGCAGTAAGAGCTACAATTGGAATATCTTTTGAAAGTGTTCTTATGATTTTTGTAGCTTCATATCCACTCATTATTGGCATTTGTAAATCCATCAATATTAATTTATATTTATTTTGATCTTCTAAAAACATATCTACAGCCTCTTGACCATTAGAAGCAATATCAATATTTAATCCACTATTATTTAATAAACCAACTACTATCTCTTGATTAATAATATTATCTTCAACTAGAAGTATATTCACTCCATGTAAGCTATCTATATTCTTTATGTTATTAACATTATGTTTAACTACAGAAAGATTCTCTGTCTTTTTTCCATTTAAGAAAACACTATGTAGCATATCATGGAAATGTGATGGATTAATAGGCTTATGAAGAAAACTATGAATACCTGCATCTTTAGCCTTATCAGCTATAGTTTCTTTACTGTATGCACTTATCATTATTATACTAGGACATTCACCTATAAGTTTTTTTTCTCTAATTATCTTTGCTACCTCTATTCCATTCATCTTAGGCATATTCCAATCCATTAGGATTAAATCATAATAACTAGAATCATTTATAGTTAATAAACCTAATGCCTCTTGACCACTAGAAGCTAAATCTACTTGGATTTTATAATTTTCAAGTAAATGCTCTAAAATATGTTGCCACGTATCATTATCATCAACCACTAAAACTCTTTTATTACTAAAATATTCCTGTTTTTCTATTTTACATTCTTGTTCTATAAGCTCAATCTCAAAATAAAAGCTAGAGCCTTGTCCCTCTTGGCTTTCAATCCATATTTTTCCATCCATTAAGTCTACTAATTGCTTAGATATTGCTAAACCTAATCCTGTACCACCATATTTTCTTGTAGTACTACCATCTGCTTGAGAAAAAGACTGAAATAATTTTGACTGTTGTTCTGCTGTCAAGCCTATCCCTGTATCTTTTACCTCAAATCTCATAATACTATCAGATACTCTAGTTATATATATACCAACTTCACCTTCAGATGTAAATTTTATAGCATTACTCATAAGATTTGTAAGTATCTGGCCTATTCTTAATCCATCACCAAATAGATGTCTACCATGACTCTCTTCATAATCTACTATTATTTCTAATTCTTTTGCATGTGCTTGTGGTTCAACTAATGTAACAACATTCTCTATTACAGAAAAAAGATCAAAATTTATTTTATCTATACCAAGCTTCCCAGCTTCTATTTTAGAAAAATCTAATATGTCATTGATTATTCCAAGTAGTGACTTAGCAGATGTCTCTATTTTCTCTACAAGTTCATACTGTTTATCATTCAAATCACTTTGTAGTGCTAAGTGACTCATACCAATAATACCATTCATTGGTGTTCGTATCTCATGTGACATATTTGCTAAAAATTCTGATTTAAACTTAGTTGATTCTTCTGCTTTATTTTTTGCCTCTTCGAGCTGCATTCTATAAATCTCTTGATCTGTAATATCAATTCTAGAAGAATAATATCCAACGATCTTATGGTCTTCAAAAATAGGAGATATTGTTGCTTTTACAATATATGTTTCTCCATCTTTTTTTAAGTTTCTTAGAACACCTTTCCATTCCATACCACTCATAATAGTATTCCACATATCTTCAAAAAACTCTTGTGAATAATCTGGATGAGATACTATACTATGTGTTTTACCAACTAATTCATCTCTTGTATATCCAGATAGATCAATAAAAGCTTGAGATACATCTGTAATAATCCCTTTAGTATCTGTTTGTGAAAATATAACAAGTTGATTTACTATTTCTGATTGCATTTTTAATTTATTTGTTTTTTCTAAAATAATTGTATCAAGATTTTTATTTAGTTTTTCCAATTCATATGTTTTCTTTTTTAATTGTGTAATATCTTGCCGTATAGCCATATATCCTACAATTTCACCATCTTGATATTCGGGTGTAATCTTAGATGCTGACCAAAAAGGGTTACCATGTTTATCTAAATTCTTTATTTCATCTTCCCACACAATACCTGATTGAATCGTTTTCCACATATTTTCAAAAACAGATGATGGAGTATCAGGGTGTCTAATAATGTTATGTGGCTTACCTATTAACTCCCCTTTTGTATATCCAGATATTTTACAAAATAATTTTGAAGCATATGTAATTACACCATTAAGATCTGTAATAGTAGTTGATAAATGATTATCTATTAGCTTATATCTTCTTTGTAATGTAATATTTAAAACATCTATCTCTTGTCGTTGAGAAGAGATATTATCTTTAAGATCTATGGCTTCTAAAATAGTTGTAAGTTTTAGTAAAAAATTATCTAAATCATATGGTTTTAATATGAACTGATTAATTCCTAAATCTATAATTTGTAATACATATTTCAAATCACTATAAGCTGACAATACTAAACATATTTGATCTTTATTAATAGATTTAATATGAGTAAGCATAGACAAGCCATCCATTTTAGGCATATTAATATCACTTAATACTAAAGCGATATCATCAATCTCCTTGTATAGTTTCAATCCTTCTTCACCATCATATGCTACTATAACTTCTCCAAAAAACATCTCAAGAGTGTTAGATAATTCAGCATTTAATACAATGTCATCTTCAACAATTAATACTTTTCTATTAGCGGCTATCTTCTTTAATTCTAGTATCCCTTTTTTCAATCTATATTTCCTATTTAATTATATTGGTAATGCAATTTTAAATACTGCACCATCATCTTCATTATATACTTCAATCTGACCATTTAATTGATCTTGAATTATTACTTTACTCATATACAATCCTAAACCTGTTCCATTTTTAGATTTTGTTGAAAAGTATGGGTCAAAAATTTGTTTAATGATATCACTAGGGATTCCACCTGCATTATCTGAAATTTCAATAATACAAAAATCATTATCTTTATAACACTTAACAAAAACTTTTCCATTTTTCATATCTTTAGAAATCATTTCATCAGTAGAGTTCTTGTATAGATTAATAAGTACTTGCTCTATCTTAGTTTGAGATGTTACAAGTATATCATTAAATTGATCATTAATTTCAAATTTTATATTATATTGACTAAATATAGATTCTATAATCACATATGGTTCATATATTATATCATAACTTTTTACCCTACTGGTCTCTACAGTTTTATAAAAATTTAAAAAGTCATTAATTATATTATCCATATATCTTATAAGTTTGGAATGCTTCTGTATACTTTCATCCCATATTTCATCACTTAATAAGTCTATCTCTTTTTGTATCTTTAACCTACTTATGATAGCTCCTATAGCTGTTAATGGCTGCCTCCACTGATGGGCTATCATACCTATCATCTCCCCCATTGCTGCAAATTTTGATTGTTCTTTAATTATCTCATCTTTCTCTTTTTCGTATGTCACATCATACCTTGATGAGAAATACCCAATTTTTTTACCATCTTTGTTTATGATTGGGCCAACTGTACTATTTACAATATATTTAGATCCATCTTTTTTTCTATTTGCAACTTCACCTTCCCATATCTTGTCATTTGATATAGTTGTCCACATATCTTTATACACTGAAGATGGAACATCCTTATGACGAAGTATCTGATGTGTTGAACCAATTAATTCACTATTTGAATAGCCAGAATTTTTTTGAAACTTCTTTGATGCATATGTAATTTTACCACTTAGGTCTGTTTCAGAATAAATAAGATTATCATTGATAATACTACTCTTTAAATTTAAAATATTCGTTATTGTAAAAATTTCACTTATCACTCTAAATGTAACTAATACAATCATAATCATTAGAAATATCATAGACGTTAAAAATATTATTATTTCATTAAATCTAGAGTCTATATGCTTTTGTATCAAAGTAGTAAGATATTGAACTTGTTTATTCTCTAATATTTGTAATTCATTTATATACTTCTCTGATACATCATACCATTTATATGGATCTATATTAAAATTTATATCTGTCTTCATTGCACTATTTATCATTGGAATAATTTTTTTCTTACTAGGAGTTTCAAGAGAAAGTGTGTGTAAATCTTTTATATTATTAAATCGTGCTAAGCTCTCCTGATATTTAGAAAAAATTTTAATAAAAAATATTTTATTTTCTAAAGTAAATTCATTTAGTGCAAATGCTGAAGATAAACTTGCCTTAATTGCACCCATATACTCTTTGTTTGCCATTAAATATATAAGCTTCTTTTGACTCTTATTTATCTCTTGATCTAGAGACTTTACATCTTTTAGCAATATATCTCTTAATAATAAATTATTTATCTTCGTTGTATATGTTTTTACCACTAATGATGACCAAATAGCTTGAGTATCTACTGACACCCTTAATCCATTTAGTAAATCGGTATTAAAGCTATATCCTATATTTTGAATATATCCATTTGTTACTATTCTTTGCTTCTTAAGATTTTCAAGTTCTTTACTTTCCCCCGTAGATAAGTATAAAGATGATAACGATCTTTCTTTTTGCAACTCATGTAGAAGTTTAGATTTATAAACCATAGTCTGTATATCATCTTGCATCTCTTTTAAATTTTTATATTTAATATATTGAGTATATGCAAAATAAGATCCTCCAACTAGTATTATTATTAATAGTCCAATAGATAAAATAAGTAATCTTGACTTGATACTGTTTTCGTTAATAATTTTATATCCTTTAAATTTATTGATAAATAAAAGCTTTTGAGCTTTGAAGATCTTGCCGTACTTGAGGTAAGTCTAATCTTGATTCTTCTTGTGTGCTATATGGTCCAATTAACACTTTGTGATAAAATTTTCCATTTACTTGTACTTTATATACTTGATATTTATAACCTTTTAATTTCATACTATTTAAATATGACAAGTCAGGATATTTTAAAAATGCTCCTAATTGTATATAGCTACCACTTAATGCAGTAGTTGAAAAAATTGTAGCTTCAGATGTGGGTACTTTAAAGACTTTTTTAGTGACTTTTTCTATAGTATTTGAAGTAATATCTTCATGCTGTTTTACGGTATCATTAGATTCTTGATATGAAACTATCTCTTCTTTATTTAGTATTTCTGTTCCTCTTTCAATAATCTCTTTATATCTTTGCTCTATATTAACATTATCAATTATTTTATCTTGTGATTTAGTAGTATCCAATATATTCATAGACTTACTATTTTTATTTAGTATATAATTAGCAACAACTATCGTTGTAGTAAAAATTGCTAGAAAAGTAAGACTTAATATTATATATTTTTTACTAAATTTCATATAAGCCTCCCTTTCACTATAAAAATATTGAACTTATATAGATCTATAGTATCATTATATATATTTATTTTATCTTTAAATCTTATCTACAGTGTTTTTCATCTGGCCAATCAAACACAAAACACATTGGTAATTGATTTTTCTTTCCTAAATATCGTCCTGTAATATATGCTGATACAAATATAGAT
>CAZWLA010000013.1:0-30838 GCA_964633845.1 uncultured Arcobacteraceae bacterium
ATGGTGCGACCGGCGAGATTTGAACTCGCACATCCGAAGGACACTACCCCCTCAAGGTAGCGTGTCTACCAATTCCACCACGGTCGCAATATGGGTGGAATTATACCAAAAATAACTTATACACAGCTACTTTTAGCTATAATCCAAAAAAATATAATAAACATACTATTATGGAGTATTCATGAGAACACATTATTGTACAGAAGTTACAGAAGATAATATTGGCCAAAGAGTAGAAGTTGCTGGTTGGGTAAATAGTAGAAGAGATCACGGTGGATTAATCTTTATTGATTTAAGAGATAAAGGTGGAATTGTTCAGCTTGTATGTGATCCTGCAGATGATAAAGAATCATGGGAAACAGCAAATAAAGTTAGAGATGAATTTGTATTAATTGCATCAGGAGTAGTTAGAGCCAGAGGTGAAGGATTAGAAAATCCAAAACTAAAGACTGGTAAGATTGAAATTGTACTAGACAATTTAGTGATTGAAAATAGATCTAAGCCAATGCCATTTGACCTTAATGACCCAAAGGTAAATGAAGAGATCAAATTAAAAAATAGATTTTTAGAACTAAGAAGTGAAAAGTCTGCAAATATTTTTCAACTAAGATCTAAAGTTGGTATTACTGTAAGAAATACTCTTGATGAATTAGGGTTTTTAGATGTTGAAACTCCTATTTTAACAAAATCAACTCCAGAAGGTGCCAGAGATTACCTTGTGCCATCAAGAGTTCATGGTGGAGAGTTTTATGCGCTTCCTCAGTCACCACAACTTTTCAAACAACTTCTTATGGTATCCGGGTTTGATAAGTATTATCAGATTGCTAAATGTTTTAGAGATGAAGATCTAAGAGCTGATAGACAGCCTGAGTTTACTCAAATAGATGTTGAGATGAGTTTTTGTGATCAAGAAGATGTTATTAAAGTAGCTGAAAAAGTAATATATGATGTATTTGCAAAACTAGGTCACGATATTCCAACTTCATTTAAAAGAATGACATATGCAGATGCTATGGAGAAGTATGGATCTGATAAACCAGATATGAGATATGATATGGCTATGGTTGAAGTAAGTGATATATTTGACCACTGTACATTAGATATCTTCTCTAATATTGCAAAAGACAAGAAAAATAATAGAATTAAAGCACTTAAAGTACCAAATGGTGATAATATCTTCTCAAAAAGACAGATGAAAGGTTTTGAAGATTTCGTAAGAAAGTTTGGTGCTAGTGGACTTGGATACTTCCAGATGAAAGAGGATGGACTAAAAGGACCATTAAATAAATTCTTTGAAGAAACTCCTGAAGCTCTAGATAATCTTGTAAAAAGATGTGAGATGGAAGTTGGAGATGTTATCTTCTTTGGTGCAGGTGCTAAGAAGCTTGTATGGGATTACATGGGTAGGCTAAGAATTGAACTGGCAAATCAAATGGATATAATTCCACAAGATACATTTGAGTTTTTATGGGTTGTAGATTTCCCTATGTTTGAAACAGAAGATGGAAAGACAAAAGCACTACATCATCCATTTACAATGCCAAATTTAGAAAAATCTAATTTAGAAGATATTGAAGATATTGAAGATATTGAATCTATTGCATATGATATTGTATTAAATGGTACAGAGCTTGGTGGTGGATCAATTAGAATTCATAAAAGTGATCTTCAAGCAAAAGTATTCCAGTTAATGGGTATTTCAGATGAAGAAGCGCAAGAAAAATTTGGGTTCTTATTAGATGCTCTTGAATTTGGTGCACCTCCACATGGTGGATTTGCAATGGGTCTAGATAGACTTATTATGATTTTAGCCAGAACAGATTCAATTAGAGATGTAATTGCATTCCCTAAAACTCAAAAAGCTCAATGTTTATTAGCAGATGCTCCAAGTAAAATTGAAAATGATCAGTTAAAAGAACTAAGTATTAGAGTTAGACAAACTGAACAATAGGTTAGTTTATAATCGTATAATATTATGGTGCCATTAGAGATAAAAACAAAGAGGAATCTTTTAGCTTTCTCTGCTGGTATCGACTCTACAGCATTATTTTTTATACTTCTTGAAAATAATATCCCCTTCGACATTGCTATTGTTGACTATGGTTTAAGGGAACAATCTAAAGATGAAGTAATTTATGCTCATCAATTAGCTTTAAAATATAATAAGCAAATATTTTTAAAAGAGTTTCCCTCTAATCAAAAATTTAGTGAAAAATCAGCTAGAGACTTTAGGTATGACTTCTTTAAAGAGCTTATAAGACAACACTCTTACGAGACACTATTGACTGCACATCAGTTAAATGATAAGATAGAGTGGTTTATGATGCAATTATCCAAAGGTGCAGGTTTGGTTGAACTTATGGGTATGAAAGAGATAATTATACGAGATAATTATGTTTTGAGAAAGCCATTATTACAGTATTCAAAACAGGAATTGCAAGATTATCTTGATATAAATAAAATTAAATATTTTATTGATGAAACAAATATTGATCCCAAATATAAGCGTAATTTTATAAGATCTAATTTTACAGATAAATTTATAGAAGAATATAATACTGGTGTAAAAAATAGCTTTAAATACTTAGAGGATGATCTAAAGTTGATTATTCCAAATATTGAAAAAAAAGAGATAGAACAGCTAAGTATATTTAATATATCCACTTTAAATAATAATCAAATCATAAGAGTGATTGATAAAGAGCTAAAAAAGCGAGGTGTCATCATAAGTAAAGCCACACGAGATAACATACTTCTAGAGAAAGAGATTACAGTTTCTCATAAAATAGCTATCTCTTTTGATAGTCATAAACTTTGGATTGCTCCATATATAAAAGCTACAATGACAAAAGAATTTAAAGAATATTGTAGAATTAAAAAGATCCCTGCAAATATACGGGGATATCTCTTTAAAATAAAAGAACTTATTGCTGATATTTTAGATTAAAGATGATATCTAAATAAGATTGCTGATTTGTAATTATTATTGGGTATTGTACATTTATTGCATTCTCTTGAAGTGATATTTTTTTTATTAGTTCATAAAACTGATTTGGATTTTTTAACTGTATATGCAATTTAAAATTATATGTATCATGATTCTTATTTATTAAGTCAATTTTACTATCTTGTGGCATTAAAGATAGTACTAAGTCTTCTATTTGTTTTTTTGCTCTTGATTGTTTAGTATAACTTTTTACTTGAGGTTTAATTCGATGTTTATTTTTTATTAGTTCATTATTATATATTTCACTATAATATATATTTTCTTTCATTTCTTGTGAGGACAATTTACTATTTTCATATATTTTCTTAATATTAGGCTCAAGATTTTTAATAAATGTATCAGGATATAAATTAGTTATTAGCATTGTTGAATTATCATGGTTAATAGAAATTTTATTGATAATTGTATCATATGTTATTGTATTTAAAATTTGTTTTATAGTTGATATCTTATCGTTATTTATTTTAATATGATCCTGAGTATTAAAGGCTATATCTTTAGTGATCTCTTTTTTGATACTTACAGTTGGCTGTTGTTTTATAATAGGTTCGTTAAGTATATTATTAATTGGAAGCATGGTATATATAATAATAAGTACCATAATAATTGCAATGGATAGTTTTAATATCATATTTGTACTTTTCTTATCTTTCATGCTTTTATAGCTTTTATCACCTTTTATTAATTCATCTTGAGTTAATTGTTGTATAGAGCTAGAAATATTAATTTTATGATGCTGGGCTTCTGTTGATACAGTTTTTAGACTATAAAAAAGATTTATATTCTTAATATTTGTAGCATTATTAACTAACTTATATTCTTTGAGAAATAATTTAACAGATTGTTCAATTTCTAACTGATAAATCTCTTGAAAAAGTTGTTGTTCGCTAATTGAATCAATAAAAAATTTAGATTGTTCTATCTCTTCTATAGTACTTAGTAAGCTTACATTGTTATATATGACTTTATAGTTTGTATCAGTAATAATTGCATAAAGCTTATTATCAATTAGAAATAAATTTAGTTGAAAATATAATTTTTCTTGTTGAATATGATTAATCAAAATATGATATGGTGAAAATATTGCATCGCAGTTAATTTTAGAATATTTATCTAATAAGTTTTTATGAGTTTCTGTACTCATTGAGATTGTATTAGTGCTATTTAGCTGAACTGTCTTATATCCAATATCAGAATATAGATTTATTTTTTCAGAAGTAAGATTGTGAAGTAATGATATATATGTTTGTTTGTCTTTTGAGATATCGGCACTTATTTTAGATATTAAGTCTATAGGAATTATATCATGTTGAATTAAAAACGAGCTATTTATATCATTATATGTATATTTAAATTGTTTCTCTTGAATGGAGATTGATATAAAATTTTCCATTATAGTTCCATCTTTTGTTTGATGATATCTTTTGCTTCATCTTTGGTTGAGCCATCAATACTAAATGGTTCACTTACATTAAATATAATTGTACCAAAAGGTTTTGGGATTATAAATTTATCCCATGATTTTAATTGCCAGTACTTTGATGGTTTATATGAAAAATAATATATATCTGCATCTGTTTTTTGTGCTAGTGCTACAATACCATCTGCTACACTGTAAATTGGTCCCCTTGGACCATCTGGAGTAATTGCAACATTATTACCATGTTTAAGCTCTTTAATTGCACCAATTAGTGCTTTTACTCCACCTTTGCTACTTGAGCCTCTAATTGATTGAACACCTAAATGATTTACCATTTTAGCAATACCCTCACCATCACTATGATTACTTATCATTGCTTTATATGTTTTGTTAGGCTGGAACTTTTTGAAAAGGTATGGTTGCATAAGGAGATTGCCATGCCAAAATGCTGCAATAATTGCTTTGTTTGGTTTAGATTTTGGAAAATTAAATACTTTTTTATTTGTTAAATATATTATTTTTGTAACTAAATATAGGATATAAGGTACAATTGTAACAGTAAAATATTTTTTTAATCCTCTTGCCAAAACTAAATAACCTCTCCCTTTAAAGATGTTCTACTGGCATTTATAATTTTAACTTTGATAGTTTTTCCAAGTAGCTCATCACTACCTTTTACAAATACTTGACAGTTGTTATCACTAAAGCCCATGATTTCACCATTTGGTTTTAGATCTTCAAAAAGTATATTCATTGTCTTTCCAATGTTTGAATCCATGTGTTCAACTTGATGTTGTTTATGTAGCTCTATAACTCTATCAAGCCTTTTTGATGCAGTTGCATCATCTACTTGATTTTCCATATGCATTGCTGGAGTTTCAGGTCTTGGAGAATATTTAAAATTAAATATTTGATCAAATTTTACTTGATTTATAATATCTATAGTATCTTCAAATTCTTCATCTGTTTCCCCTGGAAAACCTACAATAATATCTGTACTAATTCTAGCATCTGGTACTATAGATCTAATTTTTGCACATCTATTTAAAAACCACTCTTTTGTGTATCCTCTTTTCATCTCCTTAAGGACTCTAGTGTTCCCAGCTTGTAAAGGGACATGGATAGACTTACATATTTTATCATTTGAAGCAAATTCATTTATAAATTCATCATCCATATGAAGAGGGTGTGGTGATGTAAATCTAATTCGTTCTAGTTTTTCAATTTTACTAACTGCTTGAAGAAGCTTAGTAAAGTTAAATTTATCTCTATTGTCACTAAAGTTTTTGCCATAGTTATTTACATTTTGTCCAAGTAGTAATACCTCTTTAGCTCCACTATCAACAGCTTTTTGAATCTCACCAATAATTAGCTCAGGTGGAATTGATATCTCTTCACCTCTAGTTGCTGGTACTATACAAAATGTACATTGTTTGTCACAGCCAAGTGATATGTTTACGCTAGCTTTATATAGCGTATTTCTATAAGGTGCAAATTCATAATTTGTTTCATCGTGATTAATATCAATCTCGACTGTACCTTTATTGTTTACTGCATGATGAATTTTTGATACATTTCTAGCACCTACGACAAAATCAACATATGGTGCTTTTTTTATAATATCTTTTCCTAAATGGCTAGCTGTACAGCCACATACTCCAACTTTCGCTGAAGATTTTTTCTTCTTTTTAAATTGACCTAATTCTGAAAATAGTTTTTGTACAGGTTTTTCTCTAACTGAACAAGTATTAATAATTATAAGATCTGCATCTTCTATATTTGTGATTTGTGTGTAATCGTCTTTGGAGTTTAATTCAGCAATGATATGCTCTGTATCTCGGGTGTTCATTGCACACCCAAGAGTTTCTATGAAAAGTTTTTTTTGTTCCACTGTGCTAGTGTCTTATAATACATGCACTTCGTACATATATGCATCATCTTCTAAACCATACTTAACTTCTCTAAAGTGTACAGTGTATCCATCATCTTCAAATGTATCTATTAAACTCATCATATCCTTATGTGAGTTGTCTTTATCAAAGTAAAATAATTTATCATTAATATCTTTTAATTCATCTTTTAGTTTTGATACTTTTACTTTCTTTGGTTTGCTTTTTAACTCTGTTCTTGCTAATAAAATATCCATCTTAAATCCTTATATAATATTTTTCATTCTAGCTTAAAATTGCTTAATAGTTGATAAAGTATCATTGTGATAAAATTACCATCAACTACACATTGGACTCACAATATTTATCACATTAAAATTCAATGTTAAGAAAATCCAAATATAGGAAAAATAATGGAAAAAATACTAGATATCATAGATTCTATTGCACATGAAAAGGGACTTAAGCTACAAGAAGTTGAAGATGCATTAGTAGAGGCCTTAATCAGAACTGCAAAAAAACTGGGTGATTTTAGTCTAACATATGGTGCAGACATTGATAAGGAAAATAAAAAGCTAAATTTATATCAAAAGATAGAAGTGCTTGATAATGATGATTATAGATTAACTGCCGAAACTGTTAAAGGTGAAAAGTTCGATAAAGAATTAAAGCGAAAAGTTGAAGCAGATGTACCAAATAATACTGAAAATTATATATCACTAGATGCTGCAAAAGAACTGGATGAAGATTTAGAAATAGGTGACTTTGTTCAATATGATATGGAATTTGAGCATATGGGTAGAAATGCAGCTACTGTATTATTTGGAAATTTAGAATACCAATTACAGCAATATATCTCTGATAATTTATTTAATAAATATCAAGAAAAAATTGGTTCAATAATATCTAGTAATGTAACTAGTATAGATGCTCAAGATAACACATTTGTTGAGATTGGTGAAGTTCGTGGAATAATGCCAAGAAAAAACAGAATCAAAGGTGAAAAATTCAAAGTTGGTGATGTTATTAAAGCTGTGGTAAAAGGTGTTACTGTAGATAAGCAACATGGTTTAATAGTAGAAATATCTAGAACATCTCCAAAATTTTTAGAGGCACTTCTTGAGCTTGAAGTTCCAGAATTAAAAGACAAAAAGATTCAAATTATGGCAAGTGCAAGAATTCCAGGAGAAAGAGCAAAGATTGCACTACTTGCACTAGATCCACAAATTGATCCAATTGGAGCAATAGTTGGTGTTAAGGGTATGAGAATTAATGCTGTAAGTGAAGAGTTAAATAATGAATCAATTGATTGTATAGAATATTCAGAATTAAAAGAGATGTTTATTAGTCGTGCTCTATCTCCGGCTATTATCAATAGTGTTAAAGTAGAAGAGGAAGAACATATACAAGAAGATGGATATAAAAAGGTAATTACTAAGGCAATTGTAACTATAGGTAGTGATCAAAAAAGTAGAGCAATTGGTAGAGTTGGATTAAATATTAGATTAGCAGGTATGCTTACAAAGTCTGATATTCAGATTAACGAAGTTCAAGTTGATACACCAACTCAAGCTAATCAAAATACAAGTGTGTCAAAAGAGCCTACCAAAGATACATCTGATTTAGAAGCATTATTTAAATAGGATAGATATGAGTTTATATCTTTATGATTCTGTAAAAAAAGAAAAAGTTTTATTTGAATCTCAAGAAGCAAATAAAGCTAGTGTATATGTGTGTGGTCCGACTGTATATGATGATGCACACTTAGGTCATGCTAGAAGTGCAATAGTATTTGATCTATTGCATAGAGTGCTAAAAGCTAATTCTTATGATGTAACAATGGTAAAAAATTTTACTGATGTAGATGATAAAATCATAAAAAAGATGCAAGAAACAGGTCAAACATTAGAGCAGATAACTTCTGTGTATATTCAAAGCTACTTAGCTGATATGGATGCTTTAAATATCTTAGCAAATACAATTGAACCAAAAGCTACAGAAAATTTAGAAGCTATGAAAGATTTAGTATTACAACTACTAAAAGATGGAAATGCTTATAAGCTAGATGATGGTGTATATTTTGATACATCAAAAGATAGTAAGTATGGATCAATATCACATAGAGCAAGTGATGAAAATTCAATAGCAAGAGTAGATATAAACAACGCAAAGAAAGATCAAAAAGATTTTGCACTTTGGAAATTTTTTGATAGTGGTGTAAAATTTGATGCTTCATTTGGTGATGGTAGACCAGGTTGGCATTGTGAATGTAGTGCAATGATAGATAAGCATATATCAAAAAAAGGTAATAAATATGCTGTAGATATCCATGGTGGTGGTGCAGATTTACTTTTCCCTCATCATGAAAATGAAGCTGCTCAGACTAGATTGGGATGTGGCCAAGAATTAGCTCACTATTGGGTGCATAATGGTTTTGTAAATATTAATGGTGAAAAGATGTCTAAATCATTAGGGAATAGTTTTTTTCTAAAAGACACATTGAAGCGTTATACCGGTGAAGTGATTAGATTTTATATGTTAACTACATCATATAGAGCTGATTTTGGATTTAGTGAAGATGATTTAATTGGATCAAAAAAACGATTAGATAAAATATATAGATTAAAAAAGAGACTTTATGGTGTAGGATCTAGTAATGTTAATAAACAATTTAAAAGTGATATCTTAGATGCACTTAACGATGATCTAAATACCTCTAAGGCGTTAGCATCTATTGATGAATTTATTGCAAATACAAATGATTTACTGAATAAAGAACCTAAAAATAAAGCTCTTAAAAAAGAGACTATAGCCAATATAGAATTTTTAAATGATATCTTAGGTATAGGATATGATGACCCTTATCATTATTTCCAATTTGGTATTAGTGATGAGGAAAAACAAAATATTGAAATTCTAATTGAAAAAAGAAAAGATGCTAAAAAAGCAAAAGATTTTGAACTATCAGATCAAATAAGAGATGATATATCTGCACTTGGTATTTCACTTATGGATACTGCAAACGGTACTATGTGGGAAAAGTTATAAGTATATATAGCTTTTCTTAAACTTAAAATAAACAATATTTAATTATAATTAGAAACTTAAATAATAAATACTACTTAGCTACTTTGTAGCAAAAATCATATAGAGGTTATATTTTAATGTCAGAACAAGAAAAACAGCCAGCAAAGAAAAAAACAAGTACTAAAAAAAATAGTAGAACACATACTCCTGTAAATGGTATGACAGTTGATCAGTTAAGATCTCTTTCAACTGATGAACTTATTAATATAGGTAATGAAAAAGGTGTAGAAAATCCACAAGAATTAAAAAGACAAGACCTTATTTTTGAGATACTAAAATCACAAACAAGTGAAGGTGGATTTATATTATTCACTGGTATCTTAGAGATACTGCAAGGTGGTTTTGGATTCCTAAGAGCTATTGATGGTAATTTCTCTGATACTTCAAATGATGCTTATGTAAGTGCTACACAAATTAGAAAATTTGCACTTAGAACTGGTGATATTGTATCAGGACAAGTTAGACCACCAAGTAATGACAAAGAGAAGTATAATGCTCTTCTAAAGATTGAAGCTATAAATTATCTTCCTGTAAATGAATCAAGAAATAGACCACTATTTGATAACCTTACTCCACTTTACTCTTTGGATCCATTTAAGTTTGAATATGATCAATCAAAATTAACTGGTAGAATATTAGATATTTTTGCACCTATGGGTAAAGGACAAAGAGGATTAATCGTAGCATCTCCAAAATCTGGTAAAACAGAATTAATGAAAGAGCTTGCACATGGTATAACTGCAAATCATCCTGAATCTGAACTAATTGTACTTCTTGTAGATGAAAGACCTGAAGAGGTTACCGATATGCAAAGATCAGTAAAAGGTGAGGTATATAGTTCTACATTTGATCTACCAGCTCAAAACCATGTAAGAGTAGCCAATATGGTTATTGAGAGAGCAAAAAGAATGGTAGAAAGAGGTAAAGATGTAGTGATTTTACTTGACTCTATCACTAGACTAGCACGTGCTTATAATACAGTAACACCATCATCTGGAAAAGTACTTTCAGGTGGAGTTGATGCAAATGCACTACATAAACCAAAAAGGTTCTTTGGAGCTGCTAGAAATATTGAAGAGGGTGGATCTTTAACTATTATTGCAACTGCTCTAGTTGAAACTGGTTCAAAAATGGATGAGGTTATTTTTGAAGAGTTTAAAGGTACCGGGAATTCTGAAGTTGTACTAAGTAGAAAAGCAGCAGATAGAAGAGTATATCCAGCGGTTAATATTATTAAGTCTGGTACAAGAAAAGAAGAATTACTTCTTGAAGCGGCACAGCTACAAAAAATTTGGATTTTAAGAAATGCTGTTGCATCTATGGATGAAGTTGAAGCATTGAAATTCTTATATTCTAAAATGAGAAAAACAGATACTAACGATGCGTTCTTTTCATCTATGAATGAATAATACTAAAATTTTAGTTGTTTGTAATTAGTAGTTAATATCATGAGAGTTGGAGTTTTTGATAGTGGAGTTGGTGGACTTACAGTTGTAAAGTCATTACTAGAACATAAACTATTTAAAGATATTATATATTATGGTGATACTGCTCGAGTTCCATATGGGACAAAGGATAAAAATACAATTGTTCGATATTCTCTTGAGGTTCTAGAATTTTTTAAAAATTTTGACATTGATATGCTCATAGTTGCTTGTAATACAGCTAGTGCATATGCTTTAGATGAATTAAGATCAAATACTGATATACCTGTTGTTGGAGTAATTGAGTCTGGTGTATTGTCACTTGAAAGAACCTTACCAAAGAAAGATTCCAATATATTAATACTTGGTACAAAAGCTACAATACATAGTCAAAAATATTCTGATGCTTTAAAAGACAAGGGATATAAAAATATCACATCTATTGCAACTGGACTATTGGTCCCTATAGTTGAAGAACAACTTCAAGATACATCAATAATAGATCATACATTTGATCATTATTTTAAAGATATTCATGATGTAGATGCAGTAATCCTAGGATGTACACATTTCCCTCTAATAGAGCATAAAATTTCAAATTATTTAAATGGTGCATTGACAATTCACAGTGGAGAAGCTATAGTGCAATATTTAGAGTCAAACTACAAATGTGATAGTAGTTTTGAAAAAACACATGTTAAATTTTTTGCTTCAGAAAATCCAGATGGGTTAAAGGATGTAGCAAATAAATGGTTAGGAGAATATTTAGTATGAGTCAAGTTTTAGCATTAAAATATCGTCCAAAAAGGTTTGAGGATCTTGTTGGACAATCTACTATTTCTCAGACACTTTCGCTTGCTTTAGATAGTGGAAGGTTATCTCATGCATATTTATTAAGTGGTCTAAGAGGTAGTGGTAAAACATCTACTGCAAGAATCTTAGCAAAGTCATTTCTATGTGATCAAGGACCTACATCAAAGCCTTGTGAGATTTGTGATAATTGTAAAAGTGCAAATAGTGGACAACATCTAGATATTATTGAGATGGATGCCGCATCAAATCGTGGTATAGATGATATCAAAGATTTAATAGAGCATATTAAGTATAAGCCAACTAGTGCAAAATTTAAAGTATTTATTATTGATGAGATTCATATGCTTACACCTCAAGCATTTAATGCTCTACTTAAAACATTAGAAGAGCCACCAGAGTTTGTAAAGTTTATACTCGCAACTACTGATCCACTAAAATTACCAGCAACAATTTTAAGTAGAACTCAACATTTTAGATTTAATAAAATACCACATAAAGATGTAATACATCACCTTATACATATTTTAAATCTTGAGGATATATCATTTGAAGAGGAAGCATTGGATATTCTTGCTCGTGGTGGTCAGGGTAGTTTAAGAGATACATTAACTATGCTTGATCAGGCAATTATATTTTCAAAAGGAAATGTAACTACATCTTCAGTAGTCGATATGCTGGGTCTTCTTGATCCAAAAGTATTAGATAAAATTTTTGATATTATTTTAGATAATGGTGACAGATTAGAAATAATGCAACTTCTAGATAATTATGAAGCATCATTGGTAGTCGATGAGATGGTAATATATCTAAAAGATAGGATGCTAAGACGAGACCCTAGGTTTGATATTTTACTTTATGATAGATATTTTAGAGTACTAGCTGATGCTAAACATTTATTATTTTTAAATAGTGATAATGAATTTGTAATACTTTTAACTATCTCCAAGCTAATAGAGGCTTCAAAGATTAAAACTATAGATGAGATTATAGATCAAGTAGAAGCAGTTCAAGTTGTAGAAGAAACAAAAAAAGAATCAATTGAGCTTGATAATAATAAGCTAGAAGAAGTCAAACCAATAATGCAGCCAGAAGTTCAGCAGCCTGTTGAGTTTGTAGTAGATTATGCTAAGCTATACAAAAAGCTTAATGATAAAATTTATGATAAAAACTTTGAACTTGGTGAGTGCTTTGAAAATAATTTTAAATTTATAACATTTATTAAAAATACATTATTAATAGCAAGTAGTGCCCAGGGAGAATGTAAAAAGCTTTTATGGAAAAACTTTGCACATATTAGAACTATGGTTGAGGATATATTTGGTGAAGATACTGATATCAAATTTGAAAAAATAGAACCAAAAGAGGAAGATGTTGAACAGCTTGCAAATGATGGATCAAGTTGTATGCAGAATACTATTGCTACAAGCCAAGAGTCTATGAGTGATGCACAACATGAATATACAGTAGATGATATTGAACAAAGTAATATGTTTAATAATGCAAAAGAGCTGTTTAAACCTACAAAAATTGTAGTAACTACAAAGGCATAATATGCAAAGAATAGTATTAAAGGTTGGTAGTGCGGTATTGACACAAGATGGAGAACTTGCACTTGAACGATTAAGAAGTTTAGTTGATTTAATAGATAAATTAAAACAAAAAAATTATCAAGTTATTTTAGTTAGTTCTGGTGCTGTATCAGCAGGGCATACAGTCTTATCTCTTGATAAATCAATTATTGCTAATAAGCAAGCTCTAGCTTCAATTGGACAGCCCTTATTAATGGATACATATCGTAGAAAGTTTGGAAGATATAATATACTTTGCGCACAAGTTTTAATGGAAGCATCTATTTTTAAAGATTCAAAAAGGCTACATCATGCACAAGACGCTATTAATAGTCTATTATTACATGGTGTTATTCCTATTGTAAATGAAAATGATGTAACAGCAATTGATGAGCTTGTATTTGGTGACAATGATCAGCTAGCGGCTCATATTACATATCATTTTGATGCTAGTCTTTTAGCAATATTAACAGATATAGATGGCTATTATGATGATAATCCACATGATAATAAAGATGCTAAATTATTAAAATATGTAAGTGTTATTAATAATGAGATGCTAGAACAAGCACATACTCCAAATAGTGAATTTGCAACTGGTGGAATAGTTACTAAACTAAAAGCGGCAAAGTTTTTACTAGATAATGATAAACAGATGTTTTTAAGTAGTGGATTTGATCTTAATAATATATCTACATATTTACTTGATAATGTACACAATGGTGGTACATTATTTTCTAAGGATACTAATGTCTAAAAGAATACTTTTTATGGGTACACCAGATTATGCAACTACTATTTTTAAAAAGATAATAGAATATAATTATGAAGTTGTAGCATTATTTACTCAGCCAGATAAAAAGGTTGGACGAAAACAAATATTAACACCTCCTCATATTAAACAATATTGTTTGGATAGTGGATTACCTCTACCAATATATCAACCAACTACGCTTAAAGATAATTCAATAGTAGATACAATAAAAAATCTAAATGTAGATTTTATTATAGTAGCAGCATATGGTCAAATATTACCGAAAAGAATTTTAGATATTGCCCCTTGTATAAACCTACATGCTTCCTTATTACCAAAATATAGAGGTGCAAGCCCAATTCAACAATCAATTTTGAATGGTGATAAATTTAGTGGTGTTACATCTATGATGATGGAAGAGGGGCTAGATAGTGGTGGTATACTAGGCTTAAGTTATGTGAATATTACAAATGATATGGATGTTGGAGAATTATTTGAAGAGCTTGCAAAAAAAGCTGCTATATTAACAATAGATACATTAGAAAAATATGATAGCATCAATACAAAAAAACAAGATATATCACAGGTTAGTCATTGTGGTAAGATTAAAAAAGAGGATGGTCTTATTATATTTAATAATGCAAAAGATGTTTGCCAGAAATTTAAAGCATATAAGTATTGGCCAGGTATATTTTTGGATTCAGGACTAAAGATAAAAGAGTGTGAGTTAATTGATGAAGAGTCTATTAGTAAAAGTGGAAATATTATTGATATTGCAAAGGATTATATAGTTGTAGGATGTGATGTTGGTAAGCTTAAAATATCAAGTATTCAACCACCATCTAAAAAAGCTATGAATGCAGTAGACTATATTAGAGGACAGAGATTAGAAATTGGAAATAATTTATCTTAATAGTGTTGACTCAACACATACTTTCTTGAAAGACCATATCAAACAAAATGGATATATTAATCCACTGGCTATAGTAACACAAAATCAAATTAACGGTATAGGAAGTAGAGATAATGCATGGAAAGGTTTAGATGGAAATCTATTTTTTTCTTTTGCTATGCACAAAAGCTTACTTCCAAGTGATCTTCCTCTCCAGTCAGCTTCAATATATTTTAGTTTTATCTTAAAAGAGATCTTAAAAGAGTTAGGTTCAAAAGTTTGGTTAAAATGGCCCAATGACTTCTACATAAGTGATAAAAAAATAGGTGGTACAATTACTAGTTTACATAAAGATCTTATATTTTGTGGTATTGGTTTAAATTTATATGAAGTTGATGATAAGTTTGGATTTTTAGATATTGATATAGAGTATAAAAAGCTATTAGAAAAATATTTTTCAATGCTAGATAAATCTTATACATGGAAGACGGTTTTTAGTAAACTTAAGATAGAATTTTATAAGAATAATGGATTTAGTACTAATATAAATAGTCAAAAAATAACACTTGATCAATCACTGTTACAAGATGATGGGTCATTATTAATAGATGGTAAAAGGGCATATAGCTTCAGATGACAGAGATAATCACAATAGCAAACCAAAAAGGTGGAGTAGGTAAAACAACAACAGCAGTTAACCTAAGTGCTGCACTTGCTTTACAAGGTAAAAAAGTATTGCTAATAGATGCTGACTCTCAAGCAAATGCTACTACTAGCTTAGGATATAGTCGAAATCAGTATGAGTACAATATATACCATGTAATGATTGGAACAAAAGAGTTAGTTGATATAATTTTGGATACAGATATAGATACATTAAAATTGGCCCCATCAAATATTGGATTTGTTGGTTTTGAGAAAGATTTTTATGCTTCTAGTAAAGATAGAGAACTTATACTTAAAAGAAAAATTGATACCATCAAAAATAACTATGATTATATTATTATAGATTCTCCACCAGCATTAGGGCCAGTGACAATAAATACATTAAGTGCCGCTACATCTGTACTGATACCTATACAGTGTGAATTTTTTGCACTAGAGGGTGTAGCACAGCTTTTAAATACTATAAAGTTAGTAAATCAAACTGTTAATAGACAGCTTACAATTAAAGGTTTTTTACCAACTATGTATAGTGGTCAAAATAATTTATCCAAACAAGTTCTTGCCGATTTAACTCAGCATTTTGATAGTAAACTATTTAAAATTGATCAAAAAAACTATATTGTGGTACCAAGAAATATCAAGTTAGCAGAGTCACCAAGCTTTGGAAAACCGATAATGTTATATGATAAAAATGCTATAGGTTCAAAAGCATATACAAATTTAGCAAAAATTATAATAGGATAGTTATGAAATCAGTATTAGGTAGAGGTTTAGGTGAGTTATTAGGAGAAGTTGAAACTGCATATCAAAATGAAAATGATATCTCTAGTGATCAAATACTTGATATAGATGTAGAACTTATTATACCTAACCCTAATCAGCCAAGAACGATCTTTGATGAAGATAAAATTGATGAACTATCAAAGTCTATTTTAGAACATGGTCAACTTCAACCTATAAATGTTACTAGAGATGGTGATAGATATATTTTAATTGCTGGGGAAAGAAGACTTAGAGCTACAAAAAAAGCGAACTTATCAACTGTAAAAGCCACAATATTAAATATTGACAATAGTAAACTAAGTGAATTAGCATTAATTGAAAATATTCAAAGAGATGATCTTAATATTCTTGAATTAGCTAAGTCTTATTCTGCATTGATTAATGAACATAAATTAACTCATGATGAATTATCTAAAAAAGTTAGTAAGAGTAGAAGTTCTATTACAAATACATTAAGACTTCTAAATCTAAGTGAATATGTACAAAATAAACTAGCTAGTGAAGATATTACACTTGGTCATGCTAAAGTTATGATTGGTTTATCTAGTGAGCAACAAAAACAAATAGTAGATTCAATTATAGGTCAAAAATTAAGTGTACGTGAAACAGAACATATTATTAAACATAAAAAAGACAAATCTTTATCTTCAAAACCAATCAGTGCAAATAATAATTTAAAACTTTTTGATCCTATAGTTAAAGAATTGAAGTCAAAAAATATAAAAACTACTATTAAAAACAACTATATAAAGCTTCATATATCATCAGATGATGATATAGAAACACTTTCCAAGTATTTCTCATAATAATAACTTTTTTAATCTAACTTTATAAAATATTTCGATAAAATGTAGCTAGTTTTATAAACTAAACTGTAATTTTCGGAGGAGTCAATGTTAGACATAAGTCCTGTCTTACTACTTACTTCAGCTATAGTATTCTTATTAGTACTAGCTGGATTAAATAGTTACCTATATACACCTCTTATGAAGCACATGGATGATAGAGATGAGGGTCTTAAGAAAGATCTAGAGTCTGTTCAATCTGGTGGTGCTGATATAGAAGCGTATGTAAGTGAAGCGAATGATGTAATCGCTGTTGCTAAAGCACAAGCTGCTCAAATCAGAGAGAAAGCTGTAAGTGAAGCAAATGAGATTGCTCAGTCAAAATTAAATGGTGCCAAAGGTGACATAGAAGAGAAATATAACTCTTTTGTAGAAACTATGAAGGTTGAAAGAGAGTCATTAAAGCAAGCTTTATCTGCTGATATGCCTCAATTTAAAGATAGCTTGAATGCTAAAGTTAATTCAATATAGAGGAGATGTTGTGAAAAAATTATTATTTACTTTAATTGCATTATCTCCTGTTGTTCTATTTGCAAGTGAAGGTGTAGAAACTGATATCTTTCAAAGAACTGTAAACTTTATTATTTTTGCTGCTATTATATATTATATTCTAGCTGACAGAGCTAGAGCATTTTTTGGTGATAGATCATCTGCTATTCAAGCAGAATTAGAAAAAGTTCAAGATCTTAAAAAAGAGACTGAATCTAAAGTTGAAAATGCACAAGCTGAACTTAAAAAAGCTAAGCAAATTGCTGATGAGATTCTAAAAGATGCTCAGGCAAATATAGATTCAATAAAAAGTAAAATTGAAGCTGATATGGATCAAGAGATTGCACAGCTTTTAAAAAATCTAGATGAAAAACTAGATGTTGAATCTAAAAAAATTAAAAGAGAAGTAGTGGAAGAGATACTAGAAGAATTATTAAAAGATGAAAATATCAATGTAACTCAAGATTCACTTACATCTATTATTTTAAGTAAGGTTGCATAGATGAGTAACTTGGTAGCAAAAAGATATGTAAAAGCATTAATCGCTTCAGATAATATTAGCAATACTTATAATGAGTTGTCACAAATAGCAAGTGCATATTCAGATGAAAAATTTATGTCAATTATAGAATCATCTGATATTAAATCATTTGCAAAAGTAGGACTAATATTATCTTTTGTTGATAACTGTAGTACGGTTACAACAAATCTAGTAAACTTATTAGATAGCAATAAGAGATTAAATATTATCCCTGATATTGTTGATGAGTTGTCACAAGAACTATCTGCCATAAATAATACTTATAGTGGTATTGTTTATACAAATAGTGAACTATCAAGTGATAAATTATCTGAGATGGAAGCTAGTTTTTCTAAGAGGTTTGATACGAACTTAACATTAACACAAAATATTTGTGATTATGATGGTATTAAAGTTGATATAGATGGACTTGGTGTTGAGATTGGATTCTCAAAAGATAGATTAAAATCACAGATGATTAATCATATTTTAAAAGCAGTTTAGAAAATTAAGGAGAAATTGAATGAGTACAAAAATTCATGCGGATGAAATTAGTTCTATTATCAAGGAAAGAATTGATAATTTTGAATTAAATGTAGATGTAAATGAAACAGGTAAAATTGTTTCTTTTGCAGATGGTATTGCAAGTGTTCACGGTCTAAAAAATGTTATGGCCGGTGAAATGGTGGAGTTTGAAAATGGTGCACAAGGTCTAGCACAAAACTTAGAGGAAACTTCTGTAGGTATTGTTATTTTAGGTTCTAGTGAAGGTCTTAGAGAAGGTACATCTTGTAAAAGATTAGGTAAACTTCTTGATATTCCAGTTGGACCAGCTTCTCTTGGTAGAGTTGTTAATGCACTTGGTGAGCCAGTTGATGGTAAGGGTGTTATTGAATCTGCAGAATCAAGATTAGTAGAAGAAAAAGCTCCCGGTATTATGGCTAGAAAGTCAGTACATGAGCCATTAACAACTGGTATTAAAGCAATTGATGCACTTGTACCAATTGGTAGAGGTCAAAGAGAGCTTATTATTGGTGATAGACAAACTGGTAAAACTACAGTAGCAATTGATGCAATTATTAACCAAAAAGGTCAAGACGTTAAATGTATTTATGTTGCAATTGGTCAAAAAGATTCATCTGTAGCTAACATTGTTGGTGCATTAGAAGCTGCTGGGGCAATGGAATATACTACTATTGTAACTGCTGGAGCATCTGCTTCATCTGCACTTCAATTCTTAGCACCATATGCTGGTGTTACACTTGCAGAGTACTATAGAGATAATGGTCAACATGCTCTAATTGTATATGATGATTTATCTAAGCATGCAGTTGCATATAGAGAGATGTCTCTTCTATTAAGAAGACCTCCAGGTAGAGAAGCATACCCAGGTGATGTATTCTATCTACACTCAAGATTATTAGAAAGAGCTGCAAAGGTTAATGATGAGCTAGGTGCTGGATCTTTAACTGCATTACCAATTATTGAAACTCAAGCTGGTGATGTTGCTGCATATATTCCAACAAACGTAATTTCTATTACTGATGGTCAGATTTTCTTAGAAACTGATCTGTTTAACTCAGGTATTAGACCCGCAATTAATGTTGGACTTTCAGTATCAAGAGTTGGTGGTGCTGCACAAATTAAAGCTACAAAACAAGTTGCAGGTACATTAAAACTTGACCTTGCACAGTTTAGAGAGCTTGAAGCATTTGCACAATTTGCTTCTGATCTAGATGCTGCTACTAGAGCGCAGTTAGAAAGAGGACAAAGAATGGTTGAACTTCTTAAGCAAGGTGTTAATAAGCCATTAGTAATTCAAAAGCAAGTAGCAGTACTATATGCTGGTGTAAATGGATTTATTGATGATGTTGATCCTTCTGATGTTGTTAAATTTGAAAATGAGTTCCATGCATTTATGGAACAAAAATATTCAAATATTTTAGACGCAATTGCTGCTAAAGCTAAAATTGATGACGATATTAAAGCTGATTTAGAAAATGCTATTAATGAGTTTAAAACTATTTTTAGTGCAAAATAAGGGATAAGTCATGGCTAATTTAAAAGATATAGCAAGACAAATTAATAGTGTTAAAAATACTGCGAAGACTACAAAAGCTATGAAGCTTGTGTCTTCAGCAAAGCTTAGAAAGGCTCAACAATTATCTGAGCAATCAAAAAGCTATGCTAACAAAATCAGTGGAGTATTATCTGAGATTGCAGCTAGAGTTGCAATGGTTCAAAATGATGAAAATCAAAGTAGAGCATTTACTAAGATTGATTCTCCAAAAGTTATAGATATTGTATTTGTAACTTCTGATAAAGGTCTTTGTGGTGGTTTTAATATGGCTACTATTAAGGAAGTTAGAACTTTACTTGCAAGCTATCAAGATAAAGGTGTTCAAGTTAGACTAAGAGTTGCTGGAAGAAAAGGTATTGATTACTTTACATTCCAAGGAGTTGAACTTCTACAAAAAGAGGTTGGTCTATCGTCAGCACCTGATTATGATAAAGCTGTTACATTTATTAAAAGTGCTTTTGAAGACTTTAACAATGAAATTACAGATAAAGTTATAGTTATTCATAATGGTTTCTTAAATATGTTAGCACAAGAGTTAAAAACTCAAGATTTGCTACCAATTAGTTTAAATTCAGTTTCTATTAACGAAACGGGATCTATGTTAGATATTGAACCAGATGATAGTGAAGAAGTATTAGATGAATTAACTGCTAAGTATGTTGACTTTGCAATGTATTACTCATTAATTGATTCTCTTGCTGCAGAACATAGTGCTAGAATGCAAGCTATGGATAATGCAACAAGTAATGCAAACGATAGAGTAAAAGATTTAACAGTAGAATACAACAAAGCAAGACAAGCTGCAATTACAACAGAATTAATTGAAATTATTTCTGGTGTAGAAGCTCAAAAATAGAAAGGATTATAAATATGGAAGGTAAAATTATTCAGATTATGGGTCCAGTAGTAGACGTTGAGTTCGACGGATACCTGCCTGCAATTAATGAAGCGATCGAAGTACCAGGTACAAAAGAAAGATTAGTATTAGAAGTTGCTGCTCACTTAGGTGATAGTAGAGTTAGAACTATTGCTATGGATATGACAGAAGGTTTAGTGAGAGGTTCAAAATGTATCTCTACTGGTGAGCCAATTAAAGTTCCAGTTGGAGATGAAGTTCTTGGAAGAATTTTCAATGTTATTGGAGATCCAGTTGATGAAGGTGAAGCAATTCCTGCAGATGTAGAGAGATGGTCTATTCATAGAGATGCTCCAACATTTGAAGAGCAATCAACTTCAACAGAGATGTTTGAAACTGGTATTAAAGTAGTTGACTTACTTGCACCGTATGCAAAAGGTGGTAAGATTGGATTATTTGGTGGTGCTGGTGTTGGTAAAACTGTAAATATCATGGAGTTAATTAATAACGTTGCTATGAAGCATAGTGGTTACTCTGTATTTGCTGGTGTTGGTGAAAGAACAAGAGAAGGAAATGATCTTTACTACGAAATGAAAGAATCAAATGTACTTGATAAAGTTGCATTATGTTACGGTCAAATGTCTGAGCCTCCAGGTGCAAGAAATAGAATTGCTTTAACAGGTCTTACTATGGCTGAGTACTTCAGAGATGAAGAGGGTAGAGATGTACTTATGTTTATTGATAACATCTTTAGATTTGCACAATCAGGTTCTGAAATGTCAGCACTTCTAGGAAGAATTCCATCAGCTGTTGGTTACCAACCAACTTTATCAAGTGAGATGGGTAAACTTCAAGAGAGAATTACAACTACTACTAAAGGTTCAATTACTTCTGTTCAAGCAGTATATGTTCCTGCGGATGACTTAACAGATCCAGCTCCAGCTTCAGTATTTGCTCACTTAGATGCATCTACAGTTCTTAACAGAAAAATTGCTGAAAAAGGTATCTATCCAGCTATTGATCCACTTGATTCAACTTCGAGAATCTTAAGTGCAGATGTACTTGGTGATGAGCATTATGGTGTTGCTAGAGGAGTTCAATCAATTCTTCAAAAGTATAAAGATCTTCAAGATATCATTGCAATCTTAGGTATGGACGAATTATCTGAAGCTGATAAAGTTACTGTTGATAGAGCAAGAAAGATTGAAAAATTCTTATCTCAACCATTCCATGTTGCAGAGATCTTTACAGGAGCTCCAGGTAAATATGTAGAGCTTAAAGATACTATTGCTGGATTTAAAGGTATTATTGCTGGTGATTACGATCATATGCCAGAAAATGCATTCTATATGGTTGGTGATATGAACGAAGCAATCGAAAAATACGAAGGTATGAAAAAATAAAGGTGCAAATATGAGTACGATTAAATTATCAATTGTTACTCCTACAGGTGAAATTTTTAATGAAAATGTTAAATCTCTAACTCTTCCTGGAAAAGAAGGGGAGTTTGGAGTTTTAGCAGGTCATGCATCTTTAGTTTCATCATTAACAGTAGGTGTAATTGTGATTGAAAAAGAGGATTCATCAACAGAAGCAATAGCTATTAACTGGGGATATGTAAATGTATCTGAAGATGCTGTTGATGTTTTAGTTGATGGTGCTGTTTCACTTAATCCAAGTGATTCATCAACTACTGCTGCCAATATTGAAGCAGCAAAAGAACTTGTTAATTCAGTTCAAGATGCAAATGTATCAATGGCAGCAGTAAACGCTAAAATTAGTTCATTTGCATAATATATAAAGGTTTAAAATGATAGATTCTACACTTGATTATATATCAAATAGCGGAGCAATTGCAATACTTGTATTGTTAATACTATCATTTTACTTTATACTTACAATGTGGATATTTCTTTATAAGTTCAAAACACTTCAAGAGTTAACAACTACAGAAAAAAAAGCATTAGATACTTTAGTTTCACATTCTAACTCTTCAAGATCCATATCTAAGTTAACACAATGTTTAGGAACCGCAACTCCATCGAAGGAATTATTAAGTGCCTGTGAAATATCTATTATTAGAGAAGCTAGTAATGGAATATCATGGCTTTCAATAATCTCTTCAACAGCACCATTTATTGGCCTATTCGGTACAGTTGTTGGTATACTTGAGTCATTTGCAAAATTTTCAAATCAAAGTAAAGTTAGCTTTTCTGTAATTGCTCCAGCGATTAGTGAAGCACTAGTTGCAACGGCTGCTGGAATATTTGTAGCAATATTTGCTTATACATTTCATCAAATTATAACTAGAAAAATTTATGAATTAAATACATATATAAAGGCTCAAGCAGATATATTGCTTCTAAAGGGTTAGATTGTGTACGACTATAACAATAAACCAGATCTAAATATCACACCTCTAGTAGATGTTATGCTAGTGCTTCTAGCTATTTTAATGGTTACAGCTCCTGTTATAGAATATGAAGAAAAGATTAACCTACCTAAGGGCAGTAAGTCTTCAAAAGTATCACAAGTTAAAAAAATTGATATCTTGATGACTAAAGATGGTTCTATTTTAGTTAATAAAAGTAAAAAATATGAATTAATAAATTTTGCAGATAGTTTTGTACTTTTTGCAAAAAATAAAGATCGAAATATTCCTGTTCATATTAGAGCCGACAAGAATCTTAAATATAATAATATTGTATTTGTATTAAAATCAATTAAAGAAGCTGGCTTCTTAAAAGTTGCATTGGTTACAGATGGATGATAAAAAACTTTTTTATACTTCAGCAGTAGGTGCAGTAGCATTATACTTATTTTTTGTAATATCACTATTAGTATATATTGGCAATAGTCATGTAAAGTCTTTTGATGCCAATACTAAAGTTACAGTAATGGAGTTAGATTTAGTATCAGTACCAATAAAACAAGATACTAAAAAAATCAAAAAAGTTAAAGCTCAAGAAAAATCAACAAAAAAAGCAAAAGAGATTGTAAAAAAATCTACATCTAAATCTAGTAAGAAAACTACAAGTATGAAAGATTTATTTAGTAAGAGTACAATTAAACCTGCAAAAGTAAAAAAAGAAAATGTTTTAAATATTAGATCTAGCATGACATCTAGTAGATATAGATCCAAATTTGAAAAAGAGAAAAAACTGCAGAACATAAGAGCATCAAATAATCTAAATGAAGTTAAAAATATTCAAAAAAGAACAACTCAGTTAAAATCAACAAGTAAAAATCATGATGAATATTTTGCTAAAATAAAAGAAATTCTAAATTCAAGATGGCAACCATTAACAATTAATGAAGCTTTATTGTCAGTAGTATTAATAACAATTACTAATGATGGAATTTTTAGTTATAATTTTATCCAATACTCAGGAAATAGTAATTTTGATGATCAGCTAATGAGGTTTCTGGATAAGCAAAGAGATATATTATTTCCATTACATTCAAAAGGCAGTAGTATAGATATAAAAATGAAGTTTAAAACAGAGAATTAATAAGGAAGAAAGATGAGAATTATACTTTTAACAATTGTTTTTTTAACAAATATATTTGCTATAGATGCAACTATGGAGATTATTAAAAAAAATCAAACCTTACCAATGGTATATATTAATATTGCAAGTAGTACAGATATTAAACTATCAAAAAAAGTAAAAAAAATTATTGATCAAGATTTACTAGTTAGTGGACACTTTTTAACAAAAGAGATTGATTATAAGCAAGATTTTAATGATAATATAAATTATGTAACTTTACAAAAAAATAATATTGATCTATTTTTAAATATTGATGTAAAAACAATTAATAAAAAAGCTCTATTAAATATAAAGCTTTATGATATTAATGCAAATAAATTAATTTTAAATAAGGTTTTTAATACATCTAATAAGGTTAGATATCCATTTTTAGCACATAAGATTGCTATTTCTATAAATGATATATTTGATGCTCCATCAATAGACTGGATGGATAAATTTGTAATATTTTCAAAATATACAGGTGCTAAAAAAAGTGAAATTATAATTGCTGACTATACACTCACATATCAAAAAGTTATTATAAAAGATGGATTAAATATTTTTCCAAAATGGGCAACAAATAGTCAAGAAAGCTTTTATTATACATCATATAAAAGTGGACTGCCAATCTTAATGAAAAAAAACATATATACAGGTTATAAAGAACAAATAGTTAAAAGTGATGGTATGATTGTTTGTTCAGATGTTAGTAGTGATGGAAGTCAATTATTATTAACAATGGCACCAGATGGACAGCCAGATATCTATCTTTATGATATTAATGAAAAAGTAAAGACAAGACTAACAAAATATAAAGGTATTGATGTTGGTGGTAGTTTTGTTGAAAACGACACTAAAGTTGTATTTGTATCAGATAGACTTAAATACCCTAATGTATTTGCAAAGAAAATTGGCAAAAGGGGAATTGAAAGGCTAGTATATCATGGTAGAAACAATAGTGCTTGTACTACTTTTAAAAATTATATAGTTTATAGTAGTAGAGAGACAAATAATGAATTTGGTAGAAATAGTTTTAATTTATATCTTATCTCAACTACAAGTGATTTTATAAGAAGATTAACAACAACAGGCTTAAATCAGTTTCCTAAGTTTTCAGCAGATGGGGAAACAATTCTTTTTATAAAAAGATATAGGGGTAAAAGTTATCTTGGTCTAACTAGACTAAACTACAATAAAAGCTTTATTTTCCCACTAAAAAGTGGTAAGTTACAATCAATTGATTGGTAATTTATCAATATTGTGTTAAAATCATCTAAATTTTAAAAAGAGGTAATAATTATGATTAAAAAAATTGGTTTATATACTTTCTTAGCAACTATGGTATTGTTTACTGGTTGTAGTCAGAAAAATGTTGGATTTGAGGGACAGAAAGATAAAAATGGAGTAGTTCCTGTATCGGAAAAAGTTATTGCTGGTACAGAATATGAAGCAACAGCTAATGGTGAAGACTCAGTGAAAACTAATACGTTATCTTCAACAGATTTCGATTATTATAATGAAGAGATAACACTAGCAGATGGTACTAAAGGTACAGTTAAACAAATCTTTTTTGGGTTTGATAAATTTAGTCTAACATCTGATATGCTAGAAAGAGTAAAATCAAATGCTGCAGTATTTGCTAAAACTAAAGCTACTGACAAGATTAAGCTTGAAGGTAATTGTGATGAATGGGGAACTGATGAGTATAACTATGCACTAGGACTTAAAAGAGCAAAAAGTGTAAAAGATGCATTAGTTACAGAAGGTATTAATTCAGACAGAATAGTATTAGTTAGTTTTGGTGAGAGTAACCCATTATGTACAGCTAAAACTAAAGAGTGTTGGAAGTTAAATAGAAGAGTAGAGAATAAAATTCTTCCTTAATGATATATAACAGATTACTAGTTTTTATATTTATACTTGCATCTAATTTAGATGCAGGTGAGATTTCAGCTTTTGGTGCTGGAGATATATCTTCAGCCACTCCATATGGTTTAACTTCTGCAGAAAAGCATATTTTAAAAAACAAAAAGAAGCTTGATAGTTTTGATACAAATGTAAAAGGTGTTAAAAGTAATATTGAGATGATTGGTGAGAGAATTGATGGATTAGAATCTATTCTTGAAGGTGATAGTCAAAAACTTCATAAAACTACAAACAGCTTATCTAAAATAAAAACTAACATAGAGTTAAATTCAAAAAATATTACACAATTAGATCAATCAAATAAAAATGCTAAAATAGTTATTGAAAAGCTAATTGAAGATCAGCTTCAGATGCTTAATAATCATGAAACATTTCAAAAAAACCAGGCTATTTTAAAAAAAGATATAGATAACTTAACTAAATTAGTTAATAAAATTAATTCAGTGTATGTTTCAGAAAATGAGTTAAAATCAAATATGTCTCAGTTTGTGACAAAAAAAGAATTTGATAAGTTTGTAGAGTTAATAGATAAGCAAAATAAAGCTAGTAAAAAAGCTAAGAAATTATCAAAGTCAAAAGCACAAATGATGGCAGAAGCAAAAACATTATATAAAAAACAATATTTTACAAAAGCAATTCCTATTTATGAAGAATTAGTAAGATTAAATTATAAACCAGCTGAATCAAACTATATGCTGGGTGAGATGTGGTATGTAAGAAAAGAATATAAAAAAGCATTATCGTATTTCAGGACAAGTGCAACACTTTATGATAAAGGAAAATGGATGCCAGACTTATTGTTGCATAGTGCAATTTCATTTGAAAATATCAATGACTTAGATAATGCATCATCATTTTATAATACACTTATTGATATGTATCCAGATACAAAACAAGCTAAAGAAGCACAAAAAAATATTTTAAATTAACAAAGGAACAAATAATGACAATAGAAAATAATATGGTTGTAGGTATAGAGTATACTTTACAAGATGCAAATACGAAAGATCAATTAGATACAAATGTTGGAGCAGCTCCATTAGAGTTTATAGCAGGAAAAGGACATATTATTCCTGGATTAGAATCAAAACTAATGGGTCTAGAAAATGGAGCAAAAACTGATGTTGTTGTAGCTGCAGAAGATGGTTATGGTGAAGTTAATGAAGAGGCAATTCAAACACTACCAAAAGAACAATTTGCTGGTATTGACTTACAAGAGGGTATGGCTCTTTATGGTACTGGTGAAAATGGTGAAACAGTACAAGTTACCGTTAAAGCAATTGGTGACAATGATGTAACTATTGATTATAATCACCCTATGGCTGGAAGAACATTAATGTTTAGTATAGCAGTTGTTTCACTAAGAGAAGCAACTGCAGAAGAGTTGGCTGCAGGTGTAGTTGGTGGAGCTGATAGTTGTTGTAGTACAGACGAATCACATTCTAATGATGATGGTGGATGTTGTGGTAGTGGACACTGCAGCTAATTAGCTTTTTTACGCATAATATAAAAACCCCTATTTAGTATAAATAGGGGTTTTTTAGTATATAATATATAAAACAAAAAGGATAGATATGAAGAGAGTAGCATTTATATTCCCTGGTCAGGGTAGCCAAAGTGTAGGAATGGGAAAAGACTTTTTTGAAAATAATGATATTGCAAAAGAGATGATTTCTAAAGCTAGTCAAAGACTAGATGTAGATTTTGAGAATATATTATTTACTGAAAATGACAAGCTTGGACAGACACAATACACACAAGCAGCAATACTATTAGTTAGTTGTATTGCACTTGAAATTTTTAAATCGAAGTGTGATATCAAACCAGAGTTTGTATTAGGACATTCACTTGGTGAATTTTCTGCACTTGTAGCTAGTGGTGCGATAAATTATCTTGATGCAGTTGAATTAGTATATAAAAGAGGTCTATATATGACAGAAGCTTGTGCAGGGGCAGGTGCTGGTATGATGGCTTTAGTTGGACTTGATGATACTACTGTAGAGTCTATGACTGCAACTCAAAGAGAAGATGGTAAGTTAATCTGGGCAGCAAATTATAATATGGATGGACAAATAGTTGTTGCTGGTAAAAAAGCAGATTTAGAATCATTAGCTGATACTTATAAAGAAGCTGGTGCAAAAAGAGCAATTGTACTTGACATGAGTGTTGCTAGCCACTGTGAATTATTAAATAGTGCAGTAGAAAAATTAAATCCATCATTAGAAGAGTTTATAACTAATAATTTTGATACATCAGTTATATCAAATGTTACAGCACAAGCTTATAATACAAAGTCTGATGCTGTTGATCTTCTTGGCAAGCAGTTAGTATCTCCAGTAAAGTATAAACATTCAATTGCTGGCAATTCTGATAATATTGATACTTTTATTGAATTTGGTAATGGTGCAGTATTAAAAGGTATAAATAGAAAGATTGTTAAATCAATTCCTACACTTACTGTATCTGATATGAAAACATTAGATGCAACTATAGAGGCTTTAAATGACTAAGATAGCAATTATGGGAGCAATGGAAGAGGAGATTGAACCTCTTTTAGAATATTTTACTGATATAAAAGTTACAGAATTTGCAAATAACAAATACTATGAAGTGAAATATAATGATCTTGATATTGTAGTAGCTTATAGTAAAATAGGTAAAGTATTTTCAACTTTAACAGCTACAACTATGATTGAAAAATTTGGTTGTGATACATTATTATTTTCTGGTGTAGCAGGTGGAATAAATCCAAAATTAAAAATTGGTGATCTAATAGTAGCAAATAAACTTTGCCAGCATGATTTAGATATTACAGCATTTGGTCATCCACATGGTTTTGTTCCAGGTGGAGATGTATTTGTAAAGACAGATGAAAGATTGAAAGATATTGCATTAGAAGTTGCAAGTGAAAATAATATAAAAATTATTGAAGGTATTATTGCTACAGGTGACCAATTTGTTGCAAATGAAGAAAGAAAATCTTTTATTGAAAATACTTTTAATGCTGATGCTTTAGAGATGGAAGGCTCAAGTGTAGCAGTTGTATGTGATGCATTAAATGTACCTTGCTTAATCTTAAGAGCAATTAGTGATACGGCAGATATGGATGCAGGATTTAATTTTGATGAGTTTCTTGAAAGTTCAGCAAAAAATTCTGCAAACTTCTTAATAAAAATTATAAATAAGATTACATAAATAGTTAAGCTTGTTTTACATATTACTATCATAAGATTAAGTTGATGCATTTGACTTAAAGGTGATAGTAATATGAAACATGCAATCCAAATATTCAGAACTCACAAAAAATCCATTGAAAATTATCTATATGATAATATAAATAATAATCACATTGATCATTTTAGCGATACAACATTAGAAAAATTTTTTCATCTATTTAAATCATTAGAAGCTTTGTATGTTGTAGATAAAAACTATATACAAACAACACCAAAATATTCAAGAGATAATAGAGATGCATTACATCTAGGTGAGGATAGATCTTTAATCTTCGATAAAGCTACATTTGATAGTAATGGATACTATATTAGTACACCATATATATGTGCTAATACAGGTAAGTCAACTATTACTGTTGTTAAAAAAGTTCATAATCATTTAATGGTAATGGATTTTAATCTAATGAGATTGCTTTCTGAGCTGGATTATATTGGTAAAAATGTATTCTTTGATAAAATGACAAAATATATATATGGGGCAATAGGATATGGCTTAGCTTTCTTCGCTCTTATACTAATAGGATATTCGATTTTTAGTTTCACTAATTTTATTATATATAATGAAACAAAACTTCTTGATACAATATTTAAATCAATAATTGCATTAACATTAGGTTTGGCCATTTTTGATCTGGCAAAGAATCTATTAGAACATGAAGTGATATATAAAGAGAATACAATAGAAGAGCATGGTGACAATAAAATATTAACAAAGTTTCTCATATCAATTATAATAGCATTATCAATTGAAGCATTAATGGTAGTATTTAAAATAGCATTAAAAGATTATTCTCATATGCAATATGCGGTATATTTAATTGCTGGTGTGTCATTAATGATAATTTCATTAGGACTGTTCTACAAATTTTCAAACTCAATAAAAAACAAATAAAAGTATAAAACTATGCTAGATAGGGACCTGTCTAGCATTGTCTATAATTATATATTATAAGATCAATATAAATCCAAAAATTTCTTTCAATATTTCGTTAAAAACCCTTGACATTTAAAATAAAACCCACTATAATTCCATCCACAAAACAAGCA
>CAZWLA010000014.1:0-29583 GCA_964633845.1 uncultured Arcobacteraceae bacterium
ACTATTTCTTGCTTCATCTGTATCTTCAATTCTTAATTTAAACTCACCATTAGTTTTCTTAGCCCATAAGTAACTATAAAGTGCAGTTCTTAATCCTCCGATATGTAGATATCCTGTTGGACTTGGTGCAAATCTAGTAATTGCCATTTTTTTCCTTTTTTTGTTTCACGGGAAACATTATATATTTTTAGTCTTTCATTAAGACAAATAGTGAACCCATACCAACTATTAGTACCACTAGTAAAAATATCACCATTATCAGGTCTAAAGTTGCCATTAATTATCCTTACTGTCTTTTTCTTTAAGTTGACCACATGCAGCACTAATATCTAAGCCTTTTGACTCTCTAATAGTACATATTACTTTTTTACTTAATAGATATTCTTGGAATTTTACCATATTATTTCTTGATGGTCTTTGATAGTCTACCCCATCAAATGGATTAAAATATATTAAATTTACTTTGGCTTCAATACCATCTAAAAGCTTTACAAGTTTATTAGCAGATTTTATATCATCATTTGTATCTTTTATTACAAGATATTCAAACATAATTTTTTTTCTAGTATCTACTGGAAACTTTTTTACTGCATCAATAATTGACTGTATATTGTAAGCTTTATTCATTGGTATTAATTCAGTTCTTAGATCATCATCCACAGCATGTAAAGATATTGCAAGCTGTACACCTAAATTTTCTTTTGCTAATAGATCTATTTTACTACTTATCCCACTTGTTGAGATAGTTTGCCTTCTTGTACTAATTGCAAGTCCATCAAGTTCACTAATAATTTTAATTGCTTTAATTAGATTTGAGTAGTTATCAAGTGGTTCACCCATACCCATATACACAATATTAACACTTTTATTTTCTGGAATATTATTTTCTCTTTTTAAAAAAAGTATCTGAGCTACAATTTCACCAACAGTAAGGTCTCTAGTAAATCCACCTTTTGCAGTAAGACAGAAACTACACCCTACTTTACATCCAATTTGTGATGATATACAAAAAGTATACTGTTCACTTCGTGTAACATTACCATTTTCATCTATCTGTCTTTCTTTCATTAGAAGTAAAACAGACTCTACAGTCGTTTTATCTTGAAGTTCAAAAAGATATTTTATAGAGCCATCTTTACTTTTTTCAACTCTTATAATCTTAGCTATATCTATTGGATAGTTTTCTTTTAGATTATCTTTTAAGTCTTTTGGAATGTTCTTCATATCATCATAGCTAGTAGCATATTTCTTGTATAACCAATTATAAACTTGTTTTGCTCTAAAAGATGGTTTTAGTTGTTCTTTTAATTCATTTAATGTATAGTCATAGATTGTTTTAATAAATTTTCCTTTTTATGGTGTTTCATGTGAAACATGTGAAGTTGTTATAAAGTTATTTGTCTTTAAATATGCTACAAGTCGTCTCATTGCTTCTGAATGATTATTTAAAAAGTCTTGATGAGCATTGTTGTTTGTTTGATTTGTAACTATAAAAATACCACCAACATCTATATTAAATCTCTTTGCAACTTCAATAACTGTAAAGAATTCCATATTTTCAATACCTATACCATGCTCTTTAAATCTTTTTGATATAACTTGATTTGTGGTAATATAGTTTGATGAATTTACTATGGTTTGATTTTTGATTAGATTATTATTTGTTTTATGTAGATTATCTAGTGGCGTATAGCTATTACCCTCAAAGAATGATAATTCTATATTTGATGCACTACGTGATTCAACAATGTCAAATATATCAAACTCTCCATAGCTTCCCGCACTACCAATAAACAGTATAAACTTTGGTTTTTCTTTTAAGATTAGTTCTGTAAGTCCAATTGCACTTTGTACTAGCCCTACTCCAATACTATTAGCAAATGGAAAAACTTCGCCATTACCAGCACACACAAACATTATTTTTCACCTTTAATAATAAAAACATCAAAAATATTATGTGGTTTTTCAATAGTGTTTAAAATCTCAATAGTAATATTCTTAAATCCTTGATCTATAAAAAGGTCTTTTATAGATTGCATATTAAATCCATAGTGTTCCACGCCACAGTTATCACTATGGAATGTTCCATCTTCTACAGCAAGATCAGCGATAAATAAATAACCATCTTTTTTTAAACTGTCATATAGTTTACGAACAAACATTTTAGTATCTTTAATATGGTGCATAGTCATATTTGTTGCAATGATGTTATACTTGTTATGCTCAAGCTCTTCGTTATTTATATCATGTAATTTTGAAGATATATTATTAAAGCCAATATTTTGAATTTTCTGATTGTAAATTTCAAGCATAGCAGGTGAATTATCAAGGCCTATAATAGAATTAACTTTAGAAGCAAAACCAAATGAGACTAAACCACTGCCACTACCATAATCAAGAAGATCAAGTTTGGATATATCTTTATTAATAGAATTTATAATCTTATCAACAAAGAGCATTGCCCCTTCAACTCTTGCTGGTTTGCTATCCCACTGCTTAGCTAATCTATCAAAGCGTTGTTTATTTTCTAGACTACTCATATAAAGACACTTAAAGTCTTACAGGAATATTATTTTGTGATAAATATTGTTTTAAATCCATAATATCTATCTCTTTAAAGTGGAATATTGATGCAGCTAATGCTGCTTCGGCTCCACATTCAAAAGCTTCTTTAATATGATCCATTGTTCCTGCTCCACCTGATGCAATTACTGGAATATCAATAGCTTTACTAATTTGTGAAGTTATATTTGTCTCAAAACCAGCTTTAGTACCATCAGCATCCATAGATGTAAGTAAAATCTCTCCTGCACCTCTATTGTATACCTCTTTAGCCCATTGTAAAGCATCAAGTCCAGTATCTTCTCTACCACCTTTTACAAAGACATGATAACTGCCATCAGAAACCTTTTTTACATCAATAGCTACTACAATACATTGGCTACCAAATCTTTTTGCAGCTTGGTTTATAAAATCTGGATTGGTTACGGCACTACTATTGATACTCACTTTATCACATCCAACATTTAGTAGATTGTAAATATCATCTAGTTTTCGAATACCACCACCAACAGTAAGTGGTATAAATACCTCTTTTGCAACTTTTTTTACTACATCTACAATAGTATCTCTACCTTCATGTGATGCCCCGATGTCTAAAAATGTAATTTCATCAGCACCCTCTTGATTGTAACGCTTTGCAACCTCTACTGGATCACCTGCGTCACGCAGACCAACAAAGTTAATACCCTTTACAACTCTTCCATTATCTACATCAAGACATGGTATAATTCTTTTAGCAAAATAGCTCAATTTTAGCACCTTTAATAACTATATATAATAGTATCTTACCTGAATATAAGTTAATATTTGATACACTCATCCTGATTATGGCAGAAGTAAAAGCAAAAAAACAGTTTGGACAAAACTTTCTAAAAGATTTGTCAGTATTAGCAAAAATCATCGAAGCGATGCCCAATAATGATACTCATATTGTTGAGATTGGGCCTGGCTTAGGTGATTTGACTGAAAAATTAGTCAAGTACAAAGAGGTTACTGCCTATGAAGTGGATAGAGATCTATACGCTATATTAGGTAGAAAATTTCATGAGGAGTGTGAGTCTCGCCAACTTAAAATTATCCTTGGGGATGTATTGGAAGCTTGGGAGCAAGGCTCATTGTTTAGTAGTAGGTATGATTTAATTGCAAACCTACCATACTATATTGCAACAAATATTATTTTAAAAGCATTCGATGATAAGAATTGTGAGCATATCATCGTTATGGTACAAAAAGAAGTTGCTGATAAATTTGTAGCACAAGTAAAATCTAAAGAATTTTCATCTTTAGGTGTGCTTACTTCACTTTTATCAGTTGAGTCTAAAATACTGGTGACTGTACCACCGGAATCATTTGATCCGCCACCAAAGGTTGATTCTGCTGTTGTGTATATTAAAAAAAATATGACAGCATCCGTAGATGAAGAATTTAAAAAATTTTTAAAAACTTCATTTACACAGCCAAGAAAAAAGCTTTCTAAGAACTTATCTGCCAGATATGATAAAGAAACTATTAGAAGACTTTTTGAAGAGCTTGAGATAAAAGGCACTGCACGACCACATGAGATAGAAGCTAATTTGTACGACCTTATTTATAAAAGGATACAAAATTATGGAAGAACAAAAGACAACAACGAATAGCGTTGAAAATAAAGAAGAGCCAAAAGGGCAAAAAAAGCCACAAAATTCAGGTGAAAAAAGAAGTGCTAAACCAAAGAGAAAAGTTCCTACATCTGGATATGGATGGAATAATGATCTTATAAAAGCATTTGAAACAAATGAAAAAATTCAAAAAGATAGATTAAATCCACACAATAAACTAAACCTAAAGACAAATGCAAATGTTAAAATAACACCACTTGGTGGATTAGGTGAGATTGGTGGAAATATGATGATTATAGAGACTGAAAAGTCTGCTTTAATTATTGATGTTGGAATGAGTTTTCCTGATGAAACAATGCATGGAGTAGATATTCTAATCCCAGATTTCACATATTTAAGATCTATTAGAAATAAAATTTCAGGTGTTTTAATTACGCATGGACATGAAGATCATATTGGTGCAATGCCATACTTATTTAGAGAGATGCAATTTCCTGTATATGGAACATCATTACCATTAGAGATGATTGGTTCAAAATTTGATGAGCATAAAATGAGAGAGCATAAAAGCTACTTTAGAGCAGTTGAAAAAAGAAAACCAATTAGAATAGGTGACTTTGAAGTTGAATGGATGCATATTACGCACTCGATTATTGATTGTAGTGCTTTAGCTATAACAACAGAGGCTGGTACGATTATTCATACTGGTGACTTTAAGATAGATCATACTCCAATGGATGACTATCCAACTGATTTCCACAGATTAGCATACTACGGAGAAAAGGGAGTATTGGCACTTTTAAGTGACTCTACAAACTCACATGCACCAGGGTTTACTAAGTCAGAAAAGACAGTAGGGCCTACATTTAATAAACTTTTTGCAAATGCAAAAGGTAGAGTTATTATGTCTACATTCTCTTCAAATATTCATAGGGTTGCTCAAGCAATTGAGCATGGGTTAAAATTCGGTAGAAAAATCTGTGTTATAGGTAGATCTATGGAAAAAAACCTTGATATTGCCATGAGATTAGGTTATGTTAACTTTCCAAAAGATCAATTTATTGATGCCCATGAAGTAAATAAATATACTGATAAAGAGGTACTTATTGTTACAACTGGATCACAAGGTGAACCAATGAGTGCATTATTTAGAATGTCAATTCATGAGCATAGACATATAAAAATCAAGCCAGGTGATCAAATTATATTATCTGCTCGTGCTATTCCTGGAAATGAAGGTGGCGTGTCAGAAATCATAAACCATCTAATGAAAGCTGGAGCTTCTGTAGCTTATCAAGATCAAGCAGATATTCATGTATCTGGACATGCTGGACAAGAAGAGCAAAAGCTCATGATTAGAATGTGTAAGCCTAAATTTTTCTTACCTGTTCATGGTGAGTATAATCATGCAGTAAGACATGGTAAGACAGGTGTAGCTTGTGGAGTATTAGAAAGAAATATATATATCATGAGTGATGGTGAGCAAGTGGAAATAGCACCAAAATACTTGAAAAAATTAAAATCTGTTAAAACAGGTAAAGTATATATTGATAATCAAAGAAATAATAAAATCTCAAATGATGTTGTTATAGATAGACAAACAATGGCAAATGATGGTGTTGTTATGATAGTAGCACAAATTAGTGAAGACGAAAGAAAACTTGTATCACCAGCAAAAATCAGTACATTTGGACTAACAGGTGGTAAAGGTGAAAAATTCTTAATAGCTGAACTTGAAGATATCTTGTCACACTATTTAGATAATGTTAATCCAGGAATATTAAAGAATAATAAAGTTCTTGAAGATGAATTAAGAAAAGTAGTTAGAAAGCATTGTGTTAGAAAATATAGAAAATATCCAATGATTGTACCTACACTATTTGTACAGTAGTTTAAAGTTTATATCAAGTAAATAAAGGAGACCAGATGAACGACTATAAAGATATAGCTAAAGAGGTATTGTTAATAGAGGCAAACGAATTAGAGCTTGCAGCTTCTAATATATCAAACACTATAAATGAAGCAGTTGATCTTATTAGTTGCGCATCTGGAAAACTTGTAGTAATAGGTGTTGGAAAGTCTGGTTTAGTAGGTGCTAAGCTAGCAGCTACTTTTGCTAGTACAGGTACAAGCTCATTTTTTATTCATCCAACAGAAGCTATGCATGGTGACCTGGGAATGATATCTAAGGGTGACGTAGTATTAGCAATAAGTTACAGTGGTGAAAGTGAAGAGCTAGTTCAATTATTACCACATCTTAAAAGATTTGATATACCTATGATTGCTATGGCTAAAGATAGTGAATCTACACTAGGAAGATATAGTGATATATTTTTAAGTGTAAATATTACAAAAGAAGCATGTCCATTAAATACAGCACCTACATCATCTACAACATTGACAATGGCATTAGGTGATGCATTAGCTGTATGTCTTATGAAGCATAAGGATTTCCAAAAAGAGGACTTTGCATCATTTCATCCTGGTGGCAGTCTTGGTAAAAAATTATTTGTTAAGGTTGATGACCTCTTAAGAAGAGATAATTTACCAATTGTTTCATGTGAAACAAAATTAGAAGATGCGATTGTTGCGATGAGTGAAGGACGACTTGGTAATGTAATAATTACAGATGAAAATAGTAAAGTTATTGGTCTGTTAAGTGATGGTGACTTAAGACGGGCATTAATGAATAAGGATTTCTCTTTAGAGGCAAAAGCATATGATGTATGTACAAAAAATCCTAAAACAATTGCAAATAAATACTTATTAGCTAGTGATGCTTTAACAGTAATTGAGGATTACAAAATTCAATTATTAATAGTAACAGATGATGAGAATAAGTTAGTTGGATTATTGCATATACATGATCTGATTGAAGCGGGAATAAAATAGATGAAATATAATAATGAAGAAAATGGTGAGCTATCAAGATTAAATAAATTCATTTCTCATAATACAAAATATAGTAGAAGAGAAGCAGATAAATTAATAGAAGAGGGTAGAGTATCATTAAACAATACAGTTGTAACTAATATGGCAACAAAAGTAAGTAATGATGATATTATTGAAATTGACAATAAAAAAATATGGCACAATCCAAATAAACAATATACAGTTATAGTTTATAATAAACAAAAAGGTGAATTAGTAACTAAAAATGATCCTAGAGGAAGAAAAACTATATTTGATTCAATATCAAAACAATATAAGCATTTTACACCTATTGGTAGATTAGATTATAATAGTGAAGGGGTATTGCTTTTAACTGATTCAGTAGATGTAGTAAATAAACTTATGCATTCAAATCTAGAAAGAACATATAAGCTAAAAGTTAATGGCAATATCACGGATGATATTATTGATGCTATGGAAAGAGGTATGGAGCTTACAGATGCAACAAAAGGTGCACATAGTCATACAGAGATTACAAGTATGACTTTTGAGCCATTCGTTGGCTACCAAATACAAACAAATAATAGCAACTATTCAAAACTAAAAGTTAAAATTGCTGAAGGTAAAAATAGAGAACTTAGAAGATTCTTTGGTCATTTTGATCTTGATATAGTAGACCTTAAAAGATTAGATTTTGGAGGTATTTCATTAAATGCACTCCCATCTGGAAAGCATAGATTTTTATCAAAAGAGGAATATAGAAACCTTAGAGACTTTCTTAGTTCTCAGGATTAAATATATTGACCTCTTTAGCTCAAATATTAAGGCCAAAATCCTTAGAAGAATTTGTTGGTCAAAAACATATCTTAAACACTAACAATGCACTTTATAAGTTAATAAAGTCTAGACAGATACCACATATGTTTTTTTATGGTAAACCTGGTACTGGAAAAACAACATTAGCAAAAATTATTGCTACATATAGTGATCTTGACTTTTATAGCTTTAATGCTACATCTTTAAAAATAGAGCAATTAAGAGAAATATTTAAAAGATACCATAATAGCCTCTCTAAGCCATTGATTTTTATAGATGAGATACATAGGCTAAGTAAAACACAACAAGAGGTTTTACTTCCAGTTATGGAAGATTATAGTGCTATTATTATGGGTGCAAGTACAGATAACCCACATTTTGCTTTAACAGCAGCAATCATATCTAGAAGTTTTATATATGAATTTAAAGCATTAGACTATGAAGATCAAGAAATTATAATTGAAAAAGCATATGAAAAAAAAGAGTTCAGTATATCTAGTGAAGCCAAAGAATACTTAATAAATTCTAGTGGAGGAGATGCAAGGGCATTACTTAATTTATTAGAATTTTCTTTGAAAATAGATACAAATATTACACTAGATACTTTGCAACAAATAAGAAGAAATCCAATAAATGAATCTACTAGTCTAGCAACAACTCATTATGACTTGGCAAGTGCAATGATAAAGTCTTTGAGAGGTAGTGATATAGATGCATCATTATATTATTTAGGGCGATTAATTGATGGTGGTGAGAGTGTAGATTTTATTACTAGAAGACTTACTATATTCGCAAGTGAAGATATTGGTAATGCAAATCCAAATGCATTAAATATAGCAACAAATACAATGCTTTCTTGTAATAAAATTGGATACCCAGAATCAAAAATTATACTAGGTCAGTGTGTAGTATATTTAGCTTCTTGTCCAAAATCAAATAGTTCATATAAAGCTATAAATGAAGCATTACAATATGTAAAAGATGGTAAAATATCCAATATCCCGGAACATATAAGAGATAATCATAGTGGCTATAAAAATCCACATGATTATAATGGATATATAGAACAGTTGTATTTTGATCAAAATGTTAATTTTTATAATAGTTCAAATATAGGATATGAGAAAACACTTAACGAGTGGGTTAACAAGATAAAACAATAAAGGTAATATGTGAATAATTATGATGTAATTGTTGTTGGAGGAGGGCATGCAGGTATTGAAGCTGCATTAAGTTCTGCTAGAATGGGCAAAAAAACGTTATTAATAACAATGCTTGTAGAGCAAATAGGAGCGGCATCTTGTAACCCAGCTATTGGTGGTTTAGCAAAGGGGCATTTGGTCCGAGAAGTAGATGCTCTTGGTGGACAGATGGGACTTTGTACAGATGCTACAGGTATTCAATTTAGAGTATTAAATGCTTCTAAAGGAGCTGCGGTTCAAGGAAGTCGTGCTCAAATTGATATGGATAAGTATAGAGCATATATGAAAAATATATGTCTAAATACACCTAATTTAGATGTATATCAAGATGAAGTAAGTGATGTTATTATTGAAGACAATATTGCTTGCGGTGTTTTGACAAAACTAGGAGAAGAGTTTAGGTCTAAAAAAACTATATTAACGACTGGTACATTTATGAAAGGGTTAATTCATATTGGAGAAAAACAATACCCAGCAGGTCGTGCTTGGGAGCAGCCATCTACGACATTATCTGATAAGCTAAGAGAATTAGACTTTAAAGTGGGAAGACTTAAAACTGGAACGCCAGCAAGAATAAACGCAAACTCGATTGATTTTGATAAAATGGAAGCGCATGGTGGTGATGAAAAGCCATTACCATTTAGTTTTAGGACAAATAAGGAAGAGTTTAATCCAACACAATTACCATGCTATATTACCTATACAAATGAAGGTACACATACAGTAATTAGAGATAATTTTGATAGAGCACCAATGTTTACAGGTCAAATTGAAGGTACTGGTCCAAGATATTGTCCAAGTATAGAGGATAAGGTAAGTAGATTTAGTGAGAGAAATAGGCATCAATTATTTTTGGAACCACAAACACTTAGCGCGGAAGAGTATTATATAAATGGTCTTAGTTCATCGTTACCAATTGATGTACAAAAGACTAAAATACATTCAATTGAAGGGTTAGAAAATGCTAAGATTGTTAGATATGCATATGCAATTGAATATGATTATATTGATCCTACTGAGCTAAAGCATACATTAGAAACAAAAAAGATAGATAGTCTATATTTTGCTGGTCAGATTAATGCTACTACTGGATATGAAGAAGCAGCAGCACAAGGTTTGATAGCTGGAATTAATGCGGCATTATCAATTGATGATAAAGAGCCATTTATACTTAGACGTGATGAATCATATATTGGTGTACTTATAGATGATTTAGTTACAAAAGGGACAAGTGAACCATATAGAATGTTTACAAGTAGAGCAGAGTATAGACTTTTATTAAGGGAAGAGAGTGCTGATCTAAGATTAAGTAAATATGGATACCAATTTGGACTTATTGATGATAGTACACATAAAAAAGTACAGCATAAAGATAAAACTATAAAAGATTCAGTTGAATTTATGTCAAATGAATGGTTTACTCCTAAAAAAGAAAACTTGGCATTATTAAAGCAATTAGGTGAAGATAAAATATCTGATAGAACATTACTAATTGATGTAGTTGGTAGAAATACAATTACTAAAGAGAAATTTGATGCTCTTGTACCATCTTTAGTATATCTTGATGATTACCTAAAAGAGCAAGTGATTATTGAGGCTAAATATTTTAGGTATGTGGCTAAACAACAAAGACAAATAGATAAAATGAAAAAAATGTTAAAGCTTACGATACCAGAAGATTTCATATATGATAATGTTCCTGGTTTATCCTCAGAAGTAATTGAAAAGCTTAAGAAATTCAACCCACCAACACTATATAATGCAAGTTGTATTAGTGGTGTAACACCAAGTGCAGTAGATATTTTACATTTAAATATTGACATGCAACGAAGAGCAAAAGAGAAAGGTAATTAAGTAGATGAAAGTATATATCTATGCAAGTAGTGGTCATGCATTTGGACTTGAAAATGTGAGAAGATGTTCTGCAATATATAAGGAACTTGAGGAGTTTAATCCAACTTTAGCAACCGCAGATTATAGAGCAGCAACATTTGCAAAAAGCGAATTAGGTGTTAAAATAGGACTAGGGGTAGATATTATTGGAAACCTTCCTCATATGATGGAAAAAGGTGATATTCTAATTTATGATAGTGATGAGCCTAGCCAAACGATGCAAGATCACATGAAAGATTATTGTACATTACTTTATAGAGTAGGTGAAGATATTGACATGAGTATTGTTGATCAAGAATTTTTTGATCATGATGGATCGATAGAAAGGGAAAAAGCATTTTTCTTTGCTGATGATGACTATTCAAATGAGATTTTAAGACTTTGTGAGGGTCAGGAGAAACAATCTTTATCAATACTCTGGGGACATTACTTTTTCTTCAAAAATGAGCAGCCAATATTGGATTGCTTTGATGAGGTTATTGAAGAAGAGGAATATGCACAGACTATTAAAACTACAAAGTACTTACTTACTTCATCTGTAAATGCAGCATTGGAATCATTAGCAAGTGGTAACCATCCTGTATTTTATAAAAGAATAGATAAGGATATACAAAATTATGATTTGATATCTAAACATGCTATACCTGAGGTAGACGGAGATAATATGACAGAAATTAGTAATAACTTTGACAATATTATTAAAAACTATCCCAATACAAATACAATCAATAAAGTTGATTTAACATCTATTAAAGATGAAATAGCACCTATATTAGAAAAATTCAAACATATATATGCAGCATTAGATTATAAAGATCAATAAGAAAGGATTATGATGACAAAATGTGGTTATGTAGCAACAGTAGGTAGACCAAATGCTGGTAAAAGCTCACTTCTAAATTGGTTAATAGGTGAAAAAATTGCAATGGTTTCACATAAAGCTAATGCAACAAGAAAGAGATCAAATATAATTGCAATGCATCAAGGTATAAATGATGAAGATGAATCACAAATAATCTTTGTAGATACTCCTGGTATCCATGAAAAAGAAAAGTTGATAAACCAATTTATGCTTGATGAAGCTCTTAAAGCAATAGGAGATTGTGATTTAATATTATTTCTAGCTCCAGTAACAGATAAAATAGAGCATTATCAAGATTTTTTAAAGAGAAATAAGAAAAATACAAAACATATAGTTGTACTAACTAAAACAGACTTTGTAATGCCAGAAGAGGTGCTTGATAAAATGGCAGAATACAAACAGTTTGAAGATCAATATGAAAAAATAATACCAATATCAATAAAAAAGGGTCAAAAGCAAAACTATATACTGGATGCTGTTGTTGAACTTCTACCGCAGTCACCATATTTATACGATACAGAGATTTTAACTACTGATCATGTTAGAGATATCTATAAAGAATTTATTCGTGAGTCTGTATTTGAAAATATTAGTGATGAGATACCTTATGAGACAGATGTAAAGATTGAAAAAGTTACGGAAAAATCAGATATAGATGTAATAAAAGCTATGATTATAGTTGAAAAATCTAGTCAAAAAGGTATGATTATTGGTAAAGGGGCATCAGCTATAAAAAGGATAGGGAAGGATGCAAGAAAAAAAATAGAAAAACTTAGTGGTAAAAAAGTATTTTTAGAACTTTTTGTTTCTGTAAAAAAAGGTTGGACAAAAAATAAAACAGGCCTAAAAGAGATGGGGTATGAAATCGACTAAGCTGCTAGATATTGAGCATATTGTCTCAATAGAGAAATCTGTATCTGAAGAGATAAGTAAATCAAATTTATTTAATTTTTTTAAAACAAATATCATTCAAGATGATATAGTATTTGATAAAGATACAGTTATTTTCTATACCTTCATAAAAAGAATAAATAGATACAACATATTTATCATCCAAAATCAAACAAATCAAAACATATCAATAACGCCACATATATTTAGTGTAAAATATATTACTAACAAAAGTGAAGGGGTAGATCTGTATATAACAGATAAGTTTTTTGTATTATATTGTAATGGTCAGCTGCAATGCTTCAAAGCTATAGAAGGTGATAAAATATCATCTGATGATATTGAAAACTATATTAGTAGTCATGTAGATATTCAGGTTGATAATATATATACTATAGATAATAATCAATTTGAAGCTATTAAAAAAGAGTATGTAAAAAGCTATAGTAAGGTTAAGAAACTTAACAAATTACAACAAAGGTCAAATTCTAGCAAATGGTTATTATTAGCTATAGTATCCATATTATTAATTTCCTATATATATTACTTTATGAAAACTAGTGATATTCATAAAGAAGAGAAGTGTATGAGAATAGAAACAGAAAAGATAGTACTTCCAACAATAACAGCTGTTATTGATAATAGTATCTTAATAAATGGAATGTGGTATGATGTAAAACAAAAGTATAAAGAATATACGATTGAGAGTATGAATTCAGATCAAATAATTCTAATAAAGGATAAGAAAAAATATCCAATAAGGATTAGTAATGAATAGAAAAGAGATTAGTGATTATATTATAGACTATTCATTATCACAAAAGATTAATAAAAGCCTACTTCAATCTAAACAAATATTGCCAATATATAAAGAACAGCTATATACACTAGTAGCTGCAACAAATGAGGATGAAAGAGCTTATCTTGAATCAATTTTCAATACACCAATTAAATTTATTATTTATTCAAAAAGAGAGTTACTATATGCCTTAAGCATGATTGATACGAAGCAATCAATATATGATTTAATATATAGTTCACTAAATTCAAAAGATGATGATGCTAAGTCATATACTCAAGAGCTTATAGAAAAAATATTAGAACTGTCTATTATGAAAGAGGCTAGTGATATACATTTTGAAACTAAAGATGATGGATTATATATACGAATTAGAATAGATGGGAAATTGGAGAAGTTATTTAAATTTGATTTGCAAATCTATCCATTAATAAGCTCAGTAATTAAAATATTTTCATCATTGGATATATCTCAAAAATGGTTACCACAAGATGGTAGATTTTCAAAAATCATTGATCAGATGGAATATGATTTTAGAGTCTCTGTTTTACCAATAATTACAGGTGAATCTATAGTGGTGAGGATATTAGATAATACAAAAACACAACAAAATATAAATACACTCGGACTATCTGTTGATAATTTAACTACAATACAAAAAAAGATACAAGCTAATTCTGGAATCATTCTTGTTACTGGACCTACAGGTAGCGGGAAAACAACTACATTATATTCAATTTTAAAAGAACTAAACCAAAGTTCAAAAAAAATAATTACTGTAGAAGATCCAGTTGAATATCAAATGGAAAATATCCAACAAGTGAATATAAATGATGAGATAGGACTTACATTTAGTGATGTATTAAAAAATATATTAAGACAAGACCCTGATATTTTAATGATAGGTGAGATTAGAGATGAGTATTCATTGAAAATTGCCATGCAAGCTGCACTTACTGGCCACCTTGTCCTTGCTACAATACATACAAATAGTGCGATTAGTACAATTGATAGACTAATTGACCTTAATAGCCAACCTTATTTAGTAGCTTCAACAGTTAAAACTATTATATCTCAACGACTTATTAGAAAGCTATGTGATAAGTGTAAAGAGAAAATTGAGCTTAAAAGTGAGTTTTTTTATAAATCAAATGGTTGTATTAAATGTAATTTGACTGGATATAAAGGACGAGAGATTATCTCTGAAGTGCTTGATGTAGATGATAAGATGGCTACCTTAATTAGAAATGAAAAATATGATGATATGGTTCAATATACTAATACTAAAGGTTTTATATCAATATATGAAAATGGAATTAGTAAGGCTAAATCTGGAATCACATCAATTGAGGAGATATATAGTATTTCTTAACTATATCAAGCTATATGACAAAATATAAAGTATCATATCAAGAAAATCAAAAACTAAAAATAAAAGTTTTTAATAATAAACAGGAACTACCAGATAATATTATAGCTATTCAAGAAATTAAACCATTTAGTTTGGATATGTCATTATTTACAAAAAGAATAAAACAAGATGAGATATACAACCTATTTAATGAGATAAATATGATGCTTAAGTCAGGACTACAGCTTTTGGATGTACTTGAAATTTCAATAGATACATATGATAAAAATAGTAGAATATATGATATTCTTAATTCTATGCTAAATGCATTAAGAAATGGAACCCCAATATATAAAGCATTAGATAGATTTAAAGATCAAATAGGAAGTTTACCAGTTGCATTTATTAAACTAGGAGAGAATAAAGGAAATATTACTGATTCTATTGATTCTTTATGTATAGTTTTAGAGGTGGAATCTAAAAATACAAAGAAGATAGTATCTAAATTACTTTATCCTATAACTCTTATAGTATCACTTGTTTTAATGCTTATCGCTATGTTTGTATTGGTAATACCAGAATTTGAGCAGATATTTAATCAATTAGATAGTAAATTACCTTCAATCACTTTAATATTATTGGCTTTAAAATCGTTTCTTTTAGATTTTGGTATAGTGATTTTATTAGTTTTAACACTAATACTGTTGATAGTTAATATTACATATAAATACTACGATAATTTTAAATATAAAATAGATAAAATACTACTAGTTAAAATACCATTGCTAAGTAAACTTATTTTTATGAGTAATGTATATAGATTTTTTTTAGTATTAAAAGTACTTGTAAACTCTGGATATAAATTACAAATAGCATTAATAAATTCTAAGATAGTTATAGAAAATAGTTATTTGTTAAATAAGATAGAAATTATAATTAACAGTATAGAAAGTGGTAAAGATATTGGTCAATCATTTAAGAAGGCTGATATATTTGATCCTTTTATTGTAAGGTTATTGATAGTATCGCAACATAGTAATATGCAATTAGGTGTATTGGAAAAAATAGAATTAGTATACTATGATAGATTGAATCAAAGTATGAATCGATTTTCTAAAATTTTAGAACCACTATTAGTTGGAATATTAGGAGCTATAGTATTATTTATAGTTTTAGCAGTATTGCTACCAATGTGGGAAATGAATATTATATTAAGGTAAAAAATGAAAAAAGCAGTTGAAGATATACTAGAGTTTATAGGTGAAGATAAGACAAGAGAAGGATTACTAGATACGCCAAAACGGGTTGAGAAGGCATGGAAATTTATGTGTGGCGGATATGATAAGGATCCAATAGACATTATTAACCAAGCACTTTTTACGACTACAAATGATGAGATGGTTGTAGTTAAGGATATAGAATTCTATTCAATGTGTGAACACCATATGTTACCAATTATAGGTAAAGCACATGTAGCATATATACCAGATGGTAAAGTGGTTGGATTAAGCAAGATACCTAGGGTAGTCGATGTATATGCTAGAAGACTACAAATTCAAGAGCAGCTAACTGAACAAATAGCCGAAGCAATCAATGAAGCCATAGCACCAAAAGGTGTTGCAGTTGTAATTGATGCTAGACATATGTGTATGGAGATGAGAGGTGTTGAAAAGATATGCTCTACTACGGTTACATCTGCTTTAAGAGGATTATTTAAGTCAAATAAAAAGACAAAAGATGAATTTCTTTCTATAATTCAATCAAGTTTTCATAAATAAATATATTCGCGACTTAGTTGCATTTAAGAATTTATCTATTATACTTTCAAAAACTAATGCGACTTTGTTGCAAAAGTAAAGGATAAATATGAAAAAAACTATATTAGTATCGCTTACAACTGCAAGTTTACTTCTAGGATCAGGACATGAGGCCCATGATAATCATGTACCTGTTATAAATTTTATAGCAGATTTCTCTTATGTAGATAGATCACAAGAGTTACATGAAGTTGAGGCACCTGGTTTCTTTCATGCTCATGAAGAGGGTCATACTCATGCCCATTCACACAATGAAACACACTCAAAAAATGGTTTTAACTTTAATAATGCAGAGCTAGAGATAGAAGCTGCTATTGGTAAAGATTTTGAAGTTTTTTCAACATTTCATTTAGCTGAAGATAGCTTTGAGGTTGAAGAGCTATATGGTAAAACTCTAAACAAAGATGGCTTTAATGTAAAAGCTGGTAAATTCTTAAGTAGCTTTGGTATCAATAATTCTAAACACCCAGAGTCTTGGGATTTTGCACAACAACCAATTATCAATAACTTCTTATTTGGTGACCATGGTTTAAATGAGAAAGGTATTGGATTATCATGGAATAATAGGGATCTAAAAGTTGGTTTTGAGGTGTTAAATGGTGAAAATGAAAGATCGTTTGGAACTAGTAAAATTGAGTATACCACTAATGGTGGATTTGAAATAAAAGAAGCAACTAAGCCAGAGCTATATGTAGCATACTTAAAACATAACCAAAGATTTGGAACAACTGTTATCAATACTGGACTAAGTTTTGCTGATGGTACAACAAGAATTGATCATACTGATGATGACACTCCACATGCTGTTGAAACAGATACAAAGATTTATGGTGCAGATCTTACTTTAAAATTTCCATTTACAAGAATAAGTGATATAACTGTAACTACGGAGTATATGAGAAGAGAAATGGATGGTACTAAGTATAAAGATAATGGTTTAATTATTCAAAATCTTGTTGAAACAAGAGATCAATCAGGTTTCTACACTTCAGCTATATATACTATTGATCCAAAATGGAAGACAGGTATCCAGTTCAATAAGATAACAAAAAATGAAATAATTACAAATACTATCAACCAAAATATAACTTCAGACTTTAAAAAAACATCATTTATGGTTGAGCATAATTATAATGAAAACAATAAATTTAGACTACAATACAATAAAGATAAATCAAAATATACTGATGCCTCTGGACAATTATCGTACAATGAAGTTATCTTCCAATGGGTATTTACTTTTGGAACTGGTGAGCACAAGCACTAAGGATTATTATGAAAAAGATTTTATTACTACTAATATTTAGTACATTTTTAATTGCTAAAGTGAATACAGTGGTTACTATTTTGCCTCAAAAAACTTTTGTGGAAAAAATAGGTGGAAATAAAGTAAATGTATCTTTGATGGTACTTCCTGGTAACTCTCCACACACTTATGAACCAAAACCATCACAGATGAAACATATCTCCAATGCTGATATATATTTTAGCATTGGAGTTAAATTTGATAAAGTATGGATCCCTAAATTTCAATCTCTAAATAAAACTATGCAAATAGTAAAAACTGAGCAAGGTATAGAAAAGATTGAGATAGCAGAGCATTCTCACAGTGAAGAGGGGGGACATGATCATGGTGCTCATACTTTAGATCCACATATTTGGAATAGTCCAAAAAATGTAAAAAATATTGTAAAAAATATCTACGATACATTTGTGGTAGCGGATAGTCAAAATAAAGAGTACTACAAAGCTAATTATAAAGCTTTTTTAGAAGAGATTGATGAAACTGATAAAAAAATAAATGATATATTATTAACTCTTGATGATAAAGCTAAATTTGTAGTATTTCATCCATCTTGGGGATATTTTGCAAAAGAGTATAGATTAACTCAAGTTGCTATAGAGTTAGGTGGAAAAAATCCAAAAGCTAAGCATATTAAAAAGATAATTGAAACTATAAATAAAAGCTATATTGAAGCTGTAATTACTGCACCAGAATTTAGTGATAATGTTGCTAAACAAATAGCAAAACAGACGGGAATAAAGGTTATAAAAATTTCACCATTAAGTCCTAACTGGAGTAAAAACTTAATTAATTTATCAAAAGCTATTGCAAATAAATAACTACCAATAAAAAATATGATAGCATAAAATAGTGGCTACTATACCTTAAAGAACTGTTCAGCTTCTTTTGCTTTTTGTATTCCAATAAAAGAGAGCTTATCATCTAAGATTAGTTCCTCTTGTTTAAGCTCTTTTATCAACTTTTTTGATTCCTTTAAGCTAAATGCACCAGCATTTTCAAGTTGAAACATTACATCTTTTAATGTTTCATCATTTTCCATTTTAGATATTGCTAAAAGCATTACCATTCTATTTATCTCTTGTTCTGTTAAATCCATAGATACTCCAAATTAGTTAATAATATTTTTTATATAATATCGCTACAAATAAGAACATTATACCAAGTATATATGTAACTATATTTAAATCAAGTATTGTTGCAAATATACCAATAAATATTGTAGTTACAATATTTGCAAACATAAATATCATTTCATTGTATGCTAGTACCCTACCAAGATACTTATGATCACACTCTTCTTGCAGCATCGCATAGGTATATGACCATATTGTTGAAGTTAAAAAACCTACTAAAAATAATGATCCCAAAGCAAAATAAAAATTATATTGTGTCAATCCCCATATTATTATAAAAATACCTTGAGCAACAAAAAACATAGATAGATTATTTTTATTTATTATATTCCCTACGATAAAAGGTCCTATCATCAGTGCAAATGCTCTAACGGCATTTGATATACCAATAGCAAGAGGAACTGCTATAATTAGCTTGTATTCAAAGTCTGCCAATAATGTAATGAGTGCATCAAAAGAAGTTAATCCTACGCTAGCATGAAGTAAAATGAGTTTTATAATATTATGATTGTTTTTTATATGATTAAATCCATCTTTAATCATTGATAACATGCTTTGCGTAACTTCTAAAGTTGGAATATCAAGTTTAATTGGTATAAAAATAATTAAAGCAGCTACGAAAAATAAAGCATCTATAATAAATGCAGTTGTAGTGCCATATATAGCTACTATGATACCACTAGTAGCCATTCCAGCCGTATATGTAAATGACCATATTATAGAGTGTATTTCATTTGCCTTTTGTAATGCTACGCCACTAATTAATTTTGGTAAAAGTGTCATTTCAGATGAGAAAAACATTGAAGCTGCTCCCATTCTTATAAATAGTATAATCATTAATAGCCAAATATCGTTTATTGATGTTATAGTTAAAAATAAAATAGTCATTACTAGTTCTATGGTAAGGAGTACTATCATTAAATTTTTTAATGGTAATCTATCTATTAGTGTACCACTAAATGGAGATAGAATAATACCAGGTAGAAATAGCATGGCTGTAACTAATGAAATCATAAATGAGCTAGCACCAAACTCAACAAGCATAGAAAATATTGCTACGTTTGAGAACCATGCACCAAAATATGCGATTAGTTGAGTTAGTGATATTTGTCTAACTATTTTTTCTTGCTTAAAAAGTTCTCTATATGTCAAGAGTATACGCTATTATTTTATTTAAATTCTATTTTATAAAGCTTTGAAAAATGCTTAGGCTTATTGATAATTATTTCACATTTGTAAGAAGATATATGTTTAGAGTCCGCTACAAGATAGATTTTATCTATTTTATAATCTGTCTTTTGACCATCAATATAAATAGTTTTTGATCTGTATGTATTGGCCATACCTACTGGTATATATACTATAAGTTTTGCAGCACTTAGGTCATATGCTTTATATAGTAATGTACCAGGGTTTACATAGTCACCCTTAGCTACAGAAATAGAATATATATATTTATTGTCTTTGATAGTCTTTTTATTGATTTTATCTTCTAGTGATGCAATCTTTATAGCAATATCTGCTTTATTAGTTTCAAGAGTTAAAACCTTTAATTTTTGATTATCTTTTTCAAACTCTGGTTTAGATGAAATTTTTGATAATCTATCATAATTCTTCTTCTCTATGGTGATCATTAACTCTGTTAGTTTGGATTTTCTTTTAAGTTGTATTAATTCTAAGCTATCAAGCTCTTTATCAATTTCTATGATAGTGTTATTGTTAGATTTTCTACCTTCAATCTCTTCATTAGTATAAACTATAAGACCACTTGCAGATGCTTTGATATCATAGCTATGCACTGGGTTGGCAGTAGAAAAATATTCATTACTTGCATATATAGACAAGTGCAATAGTAAGGTTGTAAAAATTATTTTAAATATAGTCATAGAAAAGTCCTTGTATAGGAATGTTATCTAAAATTTGATTTAGATTTTATATATAGTGTTAAAAATGCCATAAATGCAATAAGACTTGAGTATAAAAATAAATACTCCCCATATACTAAACCAGCGATTATAGCACCTACAAATCCACCTAGCCCATAAGCAAAACCAAACATAAATTGTTGAGCAAGCTTTTTATTGCTGTAAAGTGTATACAAGAACATAATTACAGCACTATGATACAGTCCAAAACTTAATGCATGGATAGATTGAGACATAAATGCAATGGTTAAAGATGTAGGGAACATAAATAGCATTAACCATCTAATGGCGGTTAAAAATATAGATATTTTAATTATAGTAATAAGATTCTTTTTTAGTAGTGGTGCTTGATAATATAATATTAAAATTTCACATACAACACCAAATGCCCATAGATAACTAGTCATATCTAATGATATACCATTGGATGTTTCATAAATAGTAAAGAAATTATAAAATCCACCAAAACTAACTTGCATTAGGAATAAGCTTAACCAAAATGGCCAATATTTTAATAAAGAAAATTTATCTTGTCCTTCACTATCAATATGTATTTGCTTATCTTCATCTTTGATTACCATAATTGCAAAGTATGTAGTTAGTATTGTGGCTATTAGATAATAGTGCAGGGCAATATTTGGATTATTAAGAAATTTTGCTAATACAAGTGCAACTGCCATAAAACCAATAGATCCATATAGTCTAGATTTCCCATATCTATCTTTACCAAGTTGTCCTATGGCATTGGTCTCTATATATGGTAATATAAGACTAAGGCATATGCCTAAGATTAAATTATTAATTAAAAATGCTATAAAACTATCAATAGTTATATAAAATAGTGCAGATAGTGCTATTGATAGATATAAAGACCATTTAAAAATATCTTTTGTTAAATTTATGTGTTTTAGAAATAAAAATGGGGTTAAAAACCTCATCAAAGGTGCAAGAGCAAAAAGTATACCTATATCACTAGGATTGTACCCAATATCATGTAATACTTTTGGTAAAAATATTATATAAACACCAACCGCCGCAAAATAGAAAAAATAAAATGCAGATAGATTAAAAAAGTACACTAATTTAATTCTAGGTTTTGTTAATTTGGAAAATCTATTACTACAGTATTTGCAATAATATCTTGAAGTGATTTTTTATCTTTTCGAAAAAATGGTATCATTGTACCAACTATTGATAGTATAGATAGTATATACACTACATATCTTACAACGGCCGTGTATATATCAAGGCTCTCATGATTTTTACTTGTAACAACTTTAAGTTCATAAGCTTTTAAGCCTGGTGTTTGTCCTTTTATCATCAAAAAAAGTACTGTTATGATCATGTATGGAAGTAGTATAAAGCTCCAACCTAAAAGTAGATTTTTGGAAAACATATCTCCACTACCCATGATTAAATATACTACAATATACATAATAGGCATAATGAGCATAAATGTATCCGTAATCATTGCTTTAGCACGAGATAAGATATTGGCACTTATCTCAATATCTTCATTAGTTTGGCTAGATAAATTTTTTTTGCTTAGTGTTTGCTTACCACTTTTAGTGTCTCTCCATCTAGCCATTATTTTAGTTTCCTCTACTACCTGGCTTAACAGCTTCTGATTTACCTTCTTTACACATAGGACAATCTTCTGGAGAGTACATCTCAAATGTAAAATCAGCTAAGGCAAAAAATGGTACATCGCATGGTAGTTTACAGTTTGATTTAGATTTTATATCACTATTTTCTCTAGCACAAAAACCTCTATTCGCAAGTGCTGCATATGCAACGATCTCTCCACCCATAGCTTCAACTTGTGTCGCTGCTTCAAGTGCTGAACCACCAGTAGTGATAATATCTTCACATACTAATACTTTTTCACCTTTTGAAACTTCAAAACCTCTTCTGATAGTCATTTTTTTATCAACTCTTTCTGCAAAAATGAATCTTACATCAAGGGCAGCAGCTAATGCATAACCAGCAATTAGTCCACCTAAGGCAGGAGCGCACACTGTATCAATCTCTATTCCTGATTCTTTGATTTGTTGAGCTAATGCTGTTGCTAGTTTTGTAGCAGTTTTTGGATCTTCTAGTACTTTTGCACTTTGTAAATATACAGATGAATGATTACCACTACTTAATAAGAAGTGGCCATTTAACATTGCTTTAGAATCTTTATATATTTGTTCTACATCCACAATTAAACCTTTAATATTTCAGCTTCTTTAGCTTTAAATGTATCATCAGCTTTTGCTACATAAGTATCAGTAATCTTTTGTACATCATCTTGTGCTTTTTTTGACTCATCTTCTGTAATCTCTTTATCTTTTAAAAGCTTCTTAACTTTATCATTAGAATTTTTTCTAATATTTCTAATAGATACTTTGGCATTATCAGTCATACCTTTTGCACTTTTAGCTGACTCTTGTCTTTGCTCTACAGTCATTGGAGGGAAAAATAATTGTACTGATTCACCATTATTATTTGGATTGACACCAATATTAGCAGCTGCAATTGCTTGTTCAATATCTCCAACTAAATGCTTTTCCCATGGCGATATATTAATTGTAGTTGCATCTGGTGCTAATATTGTAGCAACTTGAGCTAATGCAGTTTGCGTACCGTAGTAATCTATTGTAATATTATCTAAAATTGCTGGATTAACCTTACCTGTTCTTAATGTACCATAATCTCTTTTTAGTGCTTCTATCGCACCATCCATAGCTTCTTTTGTATTGTCATAAATTTCATTTAACATGTTTATCCTTCTTTTTTATTATAATTTTTGTAGCAATATTGTAGTAATCTGTACTAAGTATTAGCCTAGTCCTAGATCTCTTTAGTTTCACATTTAATTTATGTGATATGATACCATCTTTTACTTTTAAATCTACCCAACCTTCACCAGTTATATATAGTTTTATATTCTTAATATCTGATGATATTTTAGCATGTATATTTTTTAATATACCATCTTTGGGAAAGCTAATTGGCTCTAGCCATTTGACATCAAGTGTTTTATATCTAAACTTTTGTTTTATATCTACATCACCTACTAAAGCAACCCTATTTACACTATGGATATTTGTATTTTGATTTAGTGATCCACTATTTTGATTTAGTATCATATCAAAATCAAATTTTTTGATTTCATTTTCTACTGCTTGATTAAATTCACCATATGGATATGCATAATACTTTGGCTTAAAGCCCATATTTTCTTTAAAAGTATTCAATGATTTTTTAGTGTCATTATATACCTCTTCATTTGTTAGGTATGTAAGGTGAGGATGTGTATGTGAATGCAAGGCAATCTCTCCATATTGACTGGCATTTTTAAGCATATCCCATGTCATAAAATCACCATATTTATTGTTTGTAGCTTTTGTATATACAAATAGCGTAAATGGATAATTAAATTTTTTAAATATTTCAAGAGCATTTTCATAAAAACTTTTGTATGCATCATCAATTGTTAATGCTACCCAGTTATTAGGTATAGGTTCTTTATTTTTTAGTTTAGTATAAATTTGATTTAGTGATACAACTTTATAATTATTATTTTTAAAGTATTCAAATTGTTCTATGAGTTGTTTGTTTGTAGTATCTGCACTTTTATATCTTGGATCATCAAACCTATGATATACAAATATATGCCCATTTGCATATAAATAAAGTTGCAAGCAGATGAAAAATAATATATATCTCATCTACTTGTCTTTAGTATTTTACTTACCTGGTGCTGCTGGAGCAGGTGAAGATAAAGGAAGTTCAGTACTTTGTGGTATTAAAGTATCTACTTGAACATTGTCTATAGCACTATTTAGATTTTCTTGATTGTAGAAGTATCCAAGTGTTAGTGTATTTAAAACAAATAAAGTAGCCACAATAAAAGTAGCTTTTGTTAAAAAGTTTCCTGGGCCTTTAGCTCCAAATAGTGAATCATTACTACCGCTATACGCTCCAAGACCAATACTAGAGCTTTTTTGTAATAGGATAAATACTGCTAATATAACAGCTAATACAAATTGTAATATAAATAATGAAGAAGTCATTATAATCCTTAATATATAGAAATTTAGTGATTTTATCTAATATTTATTTATATCTAGTTAAAGTGCCACTATGACTGTAAAGAACCAATTCTCAAAATATGCAAATGAATACAATAGTTATAATATTATTCAACAGATTGTATCAAAAGCACTAGTTAGAGAAGTTGCTTCAAAACCAAAGCGTATTTTAGAACTAGGCTGTGGATCTGGGCAAGTATATAGCCAAATTAATTGGGATTTTAAATATTATAAAGCTACAGATTTCTCAAGTGCTATGTGTGATATTCACCCTAAAAATAAAAATCTAGATATATTATGTTTTGATTTTGATAGTGATGAATTTTGGGAAAATATTAAATCTGAAAAATATGATTTAGTATTATCTTCATCTGCTATGCAGTGGTCAAAAGACTTGCCATTATTAGTTTCTAGATTATTAAGTGTATCTAATGAAATAAATGCAGCACTATTTACATCAAATACATTTAAAACTATTCAAAATCTTACATCTAAATCATCACCTATTCTAGATGTAGATTTTATAAAAGAGACATTTAATAAATATAGTGATTGCGAATTTGAAGTTATAAACTATAACTTAGAATTTGATTCTAAAAAAAAGATGTTTGATTATATTAAAAATTCAGGAGTAAGTGGAGATTCAAATCTTTCATTTAAAGAAGCAAAGTATCTATATAAAAATTATAATTTAAATTATTTAGAATTTGAAGTTATATTTATTAAAGCTTTTTCTAAATCATAAAGCTCATATCTTATATGTTTGAAGTTTTCACTTACTTCAGTAGACATAAGCTTTCCAAATTCTTCAAGAACCCTGGAACTCTCTTGAGCCCTTTTAAAATTTGATATTAGTATTGCTTGTAGATCTTCTCTGGTTTGTTCTGAATTGGTAGAAGCTTTAAGAACATCGTTTTTTATATCACGAGAGTCTAAAAGTCCATTATAGTTTTCAATACGGCTTAGGTGCCTAAGTTCTTTTAGTTTTATTGAGGTTTGTTTGTCGTTATAAATATATCTAAAGATATCCTCTACGACTCTGATCCCTTCCCTAAGTCTATTTAGGTTGGCATCTAGTAGTCGTAGATTAGATTTAGTCATCGTTGCTATTAAATGCAGCTAAGATTTGTAATAGTGATATAAATAGATTTAAGAAATCTATATATAAAGCAATAGCAGCTTCAATTGGAGTAGAGAAGCCACCTTTGATAATTTGCTGAGTATCATATAAAATAAATGCAGAAAATAATAATGCTCCAACCATAGCAATACCTAATTGCATTATTGGTGAACCAATAAATATATTAGAAATTGATCCTACAATTAAGATGATTAGTGCAATCATTAACATTTTTCCCATACCACTAAAGTCTCTTTTAGTAGTAAGTGCAAACATTGAAATCCCACCAAATGCTACAGAAGTCATTAGGAATGCTTGAGCAACAATAGCAGCTCCACCTGGCATCATAAATACAGCACTTAAAAGCGGAGTAATTGTAAGACCAGAAATAAATGTAAATCCAAATAATACTGCAAGGTTAATACCTGGCTTTTCTTTTACGGCATATAAAGAAAATAGTAATACAAATTCAAGAATTACTAATCCCCAGTACCAGCTAGATATAGTTGAAGCCATATCTAGTCCAATATATGCTCCCGCTGTTGCAGCTAAAAGTGAACCAGCAAATAGCTGATATGTAGACCTAAGAAATGCCATCATAGATGCACGGCTTTGGTGTCCTGTCTGCTCTTGTGAATACTCACTTGATCTTGAAGACGAAGTAGTATTATTAGTTATATAGTCTCTATTATACATATATCTATCCTTAATTTTTTTATTTTACTGACTTTTTTTAATTATCAACTAAATTATTGAACTTAATTATTTTTTTTCAGATTTCTTTGGAAGTACTAGCATATTTACAAATCTACCTTCAAGTTTTGGTTCATTGTCCTTTACACCAATATCTTCAACCATAGGCCAAACTTTATTTAGTACATCTTTGCCAGCTTGAGGATTTGCCATCTCTCTACCTCTTAAAAATACTCTAAATTTTACATGATTACCTTGTTCAAGAAATTTTCTAGATCTTTCAACTTTATAGTTTATATCATTTTGTGCAATCTTAACAGAAAGTTTAGTCTCTTTAATTACTACTTTTTGTTGATTTTTTTTAGCTTCTTTTTTCTTCTTCTCTTGTTGGTATTTAAATTTACCATAATCCATAATCTTGGCAACTGGAGGCTCAGCGTTTGGAGAGATTAGAACAAGGTCTAATCCTAAGTCATCAGCAGTACTTTGAGCTTCACTAGTTGGGATAATACCGTATGCTGTACCATCGTCTCCCAGACATCTTACTTCTCTTGCACGAATTGCTTCGTTCATTATTGCTTCGTCTTTTTTCTTTCTACCGTTTTGTTTTTGATCTCTCAAATTGATGCCTTTTCTTGTGTTGTTTTAATCATATTAATAAATTCATCTTTACTAATATTGCTTTGTTCTCTTGATCTTCTATCTCTAAGTGCTACCATGTTGTTAGCTACTTCATTGTCACCTACAACTATTATCATAGGTACTCTTTGCTTTTCTGCTACTCTAATTCGTTTATTTAAAGATTCATTTTTATTAGAAACCTCAGTATCTATCTCAATAGCTTGTAGCTCTTTTTGTAGCTGTTTAGCATAATCTAGGTGTGTATTGGCAATTGGTACAATAATTACACCAGTAGGTGCTACACTTAGTGGAAACTCTCCTGCATAATGTTCAGTCAAGATACCAATAAATCTTTCAAAAGATCCAAGTATTGCTCTATGAATCATAACTGGTTTTTCTTTTGTATCATCAGCTGTAGTATAATTGATGTCAAATCTTTCAGGTAGGTTCATATCTACTTGGATAGTTCCACATTGCCATTTTCTACCAATAGCATCTAAAATTTTTATATCAATCTTTGGACCATAAAATGCACCACCACCTTCATCAATACCATAAGAGTAACCATTTTCATCTAATGCATCCATGATACCTTTTGTAGTAGTTTCCCAAAAAGCATCATCACCAATAGCCTTTTTAGGTTTTGTAGATACTTCCATCTCATATTCAAATCCAAAGTGAGACATCAATGATTCAACAAATTCAAGTACTTCAATAATTACATCTTTTGTTTGCTCTTTTGTACAGAATATATGTGCATCATCTTGAGTAAATTCTCTAACTCTAAATAGTCCATGCATAACACCTGACAGTTCATGTCTATGTACGACACCATATTCAAAGAATTTCATAGGTAAATCTCTATATGATACTTGGTCATTTCTAAATATTTCAATATGCCCTACACAGTTCATAGGCTTTAATCCATACTCTTGTCCATCAACTTCAGTGAAGTACATATTTTCTTTGTAGTTTGCATAGTGTCCAGATTTTACCCAAGCTTCGGCTTTAAGAATTTCTGGAGCACGTACTGGCTGGTATCCTCTTACTCTATGTGCCTTATAAAGAAGTTGTTCTAATTTACCTCTTAATCTTGCACCTGCAGGAAGCCATAGTGGCAAACCTGCACCTATATTATCGCTAAATGTAAATAGCTTTAGTTCATTTCCTAGCTTTCTATGATCTCTTTTCTTTGCTTCTTCAAGCATAGTTGTGTAGTCTTTAAGCTCTTTCTTGTCGAAGAAAGATATACCATAAATTCTAGTAATCATCTCATTTTCTTCGTCACCACCTAGATAAGCTCCAGCAACTCTAATTAGTTTAAAGTTTCTTATCATTCTTGTATTTGGCATGTGTGGACCACGACAAAGATCTTCAAAATCACCTTGCTTGTACATAGTAAGCTTCTCATCAGTAATGTTTTCTAATACTGCTTGTTTAAGTTCATCATCATTAAATTTTGATTGGATCTGCTCTCTTGAGGCAGTATACTTTTCTATAGGATATTTTGATGATGCAATCTCTTTCATTTTCTTTTCAATGGTTTTTAAATCATCATCATTGATTGGAGTGTCTACTTTAAAGTCATAGTAGAATCCCTCTTTCACTACAGGCCCTACGAAAAATTTTGCTTCTGGGTAAAGCTCTTCGATAGCTTGAGCCATCATATGCGCTGTAGAATGTCTTAAAATTTCTAAAGAATGATCACTACCATCTGCTTTGATTGGCTCACCACCTTCTATACTTAGCTCTTGAACTGTTTGAAGATCATAGATTTGACCATCTTTCAATATACCTATTTGTTCCAATGAAACCCTTTTTAAATTAAATTAATTTTTATTTAACCACGATTATACCTTATAATCTCTTAATTTGAATAAAATAAAAATACTTCATATATATAAGGTATAAAAATTGGCAAAATATCACCAAAACACACAATATTATAAATTTCAGCTATATTTCAGATAAAACCCTTGACATTTAAAATAAAACCCACTATAATTCCATCCACAAAACAAGC
>CAZWLA010000015.1:0-23722 GCA_964633845.1 uncultured Arcobacteraceae bacterium
TCTTTTGGATTACTAGCTATGATATTTTTACAAATATCACTTTGAGGTATCTTTAGTATTGTTTCTAAAGCTTGTCTGTCATATCTTTTATCATCAAAGATATATGCTTCATCAATTTGTGATACACCTGCATTGGTGATATAACTATTTTGACTAATATAGCTAGTAGCTAGATTATCTAAATACCAAAAACCTAATGAATGTATATCTTTGATGAAAGAATCACTAGTACTATTTTCTATTTTTTGACTAATATTTGAATAGTTTTCATCATCTAAAGCTAAAAAAGCCGGATGTATCATAACCTCCTCAAGCTCCTCTTTATATGACTTTTGATTTTCTACATCAAATACTCGTATAGATTCTATCTCGTCATCAAATAGTGATATTCTAAATCCTGTTTGACTATCCAATGGCAAAATATCAATAATATCACCACGAATAGATACTTCACCATTTGATGTGACTATATCAACAAAATAATATCCCCAATTGTACAGTTTTGATTTGAATTCTTCTGTATTTATAGTACCACCAAATTCTAAAGTAAACTGATCAAAACACTCTTTTGCAGGTAGGTTCATTGATATAGTTCGCACTGGTGCTATAAGGACTTTATTTTGTTTTTTATATTCATGAAACTGATTTAAAGTCTTTGTAATCTGCTGAAGTTCACTAGAAAATGGCAGTAGATCATCTGGATAATTTGCTCTTAAGTCTGCCAATACAAAAGGCTCTAAACCTAAAAATTTACATATATCACTAGCACCTTGTGATTCTTTATCATCTGCTGTAATAATTACATCAATATCTTTTTTATCTATATTTTTTAAAAAACTGTATAAATTATTCATCTATTTCCTATCTAAATTTTACCATGAAGATATTTTAATCGCTCATCTTCTTCAAATTTTTCGATTGCATATCGTAACATCACTCGTGGCATACCTTTGTAATGTTTATTTAAAAAACATCTTTGAGTATCAAGATCTCTTTTCCCAATCTCTCTTAGCATCCACCCAACAGCTTTGTGAATTAAATCATGATTATCATTTAATAATATTTTAGAGATTTTCAATGCATCATCAAATTTATTGTTTTTTATAAAATAAAAAGTAGCAATTATAGACACTCTTCTATCCCATAATATATCTGATTTTGCTAAGGTGTATAATATCGATATATCATCTTTTTTATAAAGAAAATTACCAACTATATGAGGAGTTGTTGTGTCTATTAAATCCCAATTATTAATATATTTTAGATTATTTATATATAAATTATAAATTTCTAACTTTTCTACTTCTGTAGATTTTTCATATTTTTTCACCATTGCTAAAACAGCAAATAGTCTTATCTCGTGATATTTTGATTTTAAAAGCTCTTCAATATCTTTTAGAGTGATATACTTATATTGCTTTATTGTTTGTCTAATAATAGGTACACGAATACCTAAAAATATATCACCTTGTCCATATCCACCCTCAAAAGCTTTAAAAAACTTTTGTGAATGATTAGCAATACTTTTATCCGATAAGCCAATTAAGTGATTAGTAACTTCTTGAGTAATATTCATATTATTGAAATATTTATTTTTTAATTAAACTCACTACAAGTATAGCAGCAGGAACTATACTAATCCCTATTACATATGCAATTGCATCAAATAATTGATTGTTATTTAAATAGAAAAATCCAACTACAAGCAATATGTAACCTATTATTCTATAAATAGATGCAAATCCTGAAGCTGATTTAATAGTATTTTGTATTGAGTTTTTCTTTAGTTTAGATTTTTCTTCACTAACAATCTGCTTAAACTCTTCAGTACTTACTTCTTTTTCTTCAACTATACCATCATCACTATATAGATCATAAGGGTCTTCAATTTTATCAATTGCATCATTATCCAATGATGTTTGAGTATCAAGATCAAAGTTATCAATTTGTTTTGATATATTTCTATGGTAGCCTAAAAATGAGCCAATAACTATAATGACAACACTTATAAATGCTATTTGTGTATTAAGAAGCCATACCATATTGCCTTGAAGTAGGCAAAATAGTATCACACCAGCATCTAGTGCTAAAAAGACTTTAGCATATCTAGATATTACCAAAATAAGACTATTCATCGTTACTTAGATTATCCTTGTCATTATCACCATGTGTAGCTCTATATTTGTATCTTGGATCATCTTCAAGCTCTTTAAATTCTTTTTGAGCTCTATCGTATGCTTTTTTGATATTTAAAACTGCAGCTGCAATTCCCCAGAATACCCCAAGCCATAAAGTCCAAGCTTCCCCAGTCCAATCTTTTAAAAGTACTCCAATCCCTACACCAAAAGCAATAGCTACAACTATAGAAATCCCCAATGACATATTGTCAAGTGCTGCTAGCTTACCTTGGTGCTTAGGTTGATTTGAATCTATTGACATTATAATGTTGCCATCACTTCATTGGCTGCTTCTATACAAGCATCAATATCATCAGCAGTCATTGTATTACAGATAAATCCTGCTTCATATTGACTACAAGCAAAGTAGAATCCTTTTTTTAGCATCTCATGGTGAAATTTACCAAATCTATCAAAATCACATTTTCCAACTTCTTTCATATTTGTAGGAACAGTATCACAGAAAAAGAATCCAAACATTGATCCTCTTGTATCTACTTGCAGAGGTATATTGTGTCTGTTAGCTACATCTTTTAATCCAGTAGTTAATCTAACCGATAAAGAGTGAAGTCTACTATATATATCTTTGTCTGCTTTTAGTTTTTGTAAAGACTTAAGACCTGCTGCCATTGCCACAGGATTTCCACTTAGAGTACCAGCTTGATATATTGCACCATTTGGACTAAGCTTATTCATAATCTCATCTCTAGATGCAAATGCACCTACAGGCATACCTGCACCAATAACTTTACCAAAAGTCATAATATCAGGTACTGTATTTACAATTCCAGAAGCACCTGTTAAACTTGCTCTAAATCCAGTCATAACTTCATCAAAGATTAATAATGCTCCATTTGCATCACAAAGTTCTCTACATTTAGCTAAAAATTCTTCACTTGCAGGTACTAATCCCATATTTCCTGCAATTGGCTCAATAATAATACAAGCAATATCACTAGATTCTTCAAAACATTTTTCAAGTTGAGCTATATTATTATATTCACTTAACAATGTATGCTTTACTAAATCAGCTGGAACACCAGGAGAACTTGGAGCTCCAAATGTAGCCATACCACTTCCTGCACTTACAAGAAGTGAATCACTATGACCATGATAACAACCTTCAAATTTAACAATATTATCTTTTTTTGTTACACCACGAGCTAGCCTGATTGCTGACATAACTGCTTCTGTACCAGAAGATACAAATCTAACTTGGTCTATATTGTCATACATATCAACAATTTCACTTGCTAAACTAGTCTCAAGTTCAGTTGGAGCACCAAAAGAAAGACCATTTTTAACAGTATTTATTACAACATTTTCTATATCACTATCACAGTGACCAAAGATAAGAGGTCCCCAACTTTGTACGAAATCAAGATATTTATTTCCGTCTATGTCATACATAAAGCTACCTTCACCTTTTGCTATAAAAGGAGGAGTGCCTTGAACTCCACTAAAACTTCTTACTGGAGAATCTACTCCTCCTGGTATTACACACTTTGCATCATTAAAAGCTTCTATACTTTTTTCAAACATTTTCTCTTCCTTAGTATCATTATTAATTAGTTGCATTTTATCAAATATATTCTTTAGGGCACCTCTCAAAATTAGCACTATTCATAGAAGAGGAGAATAAAATTGAGATTTTGACTAATAAATTTTTAAAGATGTCCCTATATTTAGCAATGCTTCAATATGTAACATTAACATAGCAAAATCAATAATTCGTAGTAGATTAAAATTAATATAATAAAACATTAGCTATTGTTATGACAGTTATATTAGATAGATTATCTACATATATACTTTCGATTTAATTAAAGGGGAAAAAATGTCATTAATGAAGGCACCAGAAAATACTTCTGTATGGTTTGACGATACAAGATGTAAAGCATGTGATATATGTGTTGCAGTATGTCCAGCAGGAGTACTTTCTATGAAACAAGAACCAACTTCAACTTTAGGAGCAATGCTTAGTATTGAGTTTCCAGAGGCTTGTATTGGTTGTAATGAGTGTGAATTAGCATGTCCAGATGTTGCTATTTATGTAGCAGATAAAAAGGCAGATAACTTTAAATTTGCAAAATTAACAGATGAAGCTAAGGCTAGACAAGCTGCTATCATTGCAAATAACTACAGATTACCTGAGAATTACGGTAAATAAGGAGAATATAAATGGCACTTAGAGAAATAATATCTACTGGTAATGAATTATCAGCTATCGCTGCAGTTGATGCAGGATGTGAGTTTTTTGGTGGATATCCACTAACTCCATCAAGTGAAGTAATGCACGTAATTTCAGATTTACTACCAGCAGTTGGTGGAGCATCTATTCAGATGGAAGATGAAATTGCAGGAATTTGTTGTGTAATTGGAGCTGGTATGTCAGGTGTAAGAGCACTTACAGCTACTTCTGGTCCTGGTGTATCACTAAAAGCTGAAAACTTAGGTCTTGCTCAAATGGCAGAAGTACCAATGGTACTTGTAAACGTAATGAGAGGTGGTCCATCTACTGGTCTTCCAACAAGAGTTTCACAAGGTGATATCAAGCAAGCTTCTAACCCATCTCATGGTGATTACAGATCAATTACATTTTGTGCTGGAGACTTAGCAGAGTGTTATACTGAAGTTGTAAGAGCATTTAATGCTGCTGATAGATTTATGCAACCAGTTATCGTACTTACTGATGAGACTTTAGGTCACATGCATGGTAAGGCAATGATTCCTACTGCAGAAGATGTTAAAGCTGGAATTGTTCCAAGAAAAACTTTTGATGGTCCTGCGGAAGAGTACTTCCCGTATGATTGTGGTCCTACTGAGCCAGCTACTCTTAACCCAATGTTCCAAGGTTACAGATACCACTTTACAGGTCTTCACCATGATAAAAATGGTTTCCCAACTGAAGAGATTGAGACATGTAGAAAACTAATCCAAAGATTAGAAGATAAAGTTGTAGCTCATCAAGATGAATTAGAATCAAATGAAGAGTTTATGATGGATGATTTTGATGGTAGTGAAGGTGAAGTATTAATTGTTGCATATGGTTCTGTATCATTAGCAGCTAAAGAAGCTATTAGAGATCTTAGAAAAGATGGTATCAAGGCTGGTTTATTTAGACCAATTACAATTTGGCCATCACCTGCAAAAAGAATTCATGAAGTTGTAAATAGAACTAAAAATGTACTTTGTGTAGAATTAAATATTAGACAATATACTGAAGAGATAGAAAGAGCTTCTGGTAGACTAGATCTTGAAGGTCTATATAAAGTAAATGGTAGAGCAATTGCTCCACATGAAATTGTAAACAAAGTAAAAGAGGTATTCTAAAATGGCATTTAATTACGATAAATACTTAAGACTAGAAAAGATGCCAACACTATGGTGTTGGGGATGTGGTGATGGAGTTATTCTTAAAGCTACAATTAGAGCAATCGAAAAAATGGGTTGGTCTCAAGATGACGTTTGTGTTGTGTCTGGTATTGGATGTTCTGGAAGATTCTCTTCTTATGTAGATTTTAATACTATTCACTCTACTCATGGTAGAACTGTTGCTTATGCAACAGGTGTTAAACTTGCAAACCCAGATAAAAATGTAATTTGTGTTGGTGGAGATGGTGATACACTTGCTATTGGTGGTAACCATACTATCCATATGTGTAGAAGAAATATCGATATTAACCTTATCGTTATTAATAACTTTATCTATGGTCTAACAAACTCACAAACTTCTCCAACCACTCCTCAAGGTATGTGGACAGTTACTCAAAAAGTTGGTAATATTGATCCAACTTTTGATGCTTGTAAATTAGCAATAGCTTCTGGAGCTTCTTTTGTAGGTAGAGAAACTATGCTAGATCCTAAAAAACTAGAAAAACTTCTAATTAAAGGATTTGAACATAGAGGGGCATCATTCTTAGAAGTACTTTCTAACTGTCATATTAACTTAGGTAGAAAAAATAAAATGGTTTCAGCTATGGATAACCTAAACTGGATCGATTCTATTACTGTATCTAAGAAAAAATATGATGAGATGAGTGAAGAAGAGCGATTAAACTTACTTCCTACTGGTGTATTGAAACATGACACTGAAGTAAGAGAATACTGTGATATGTACCAAGATATCAAAGATGCACATCAGGGTAAAAGAGGAAAAATTACTCAAGATGACTTCACTAAAAAGATTTAAGGAGATATCATGGCTAGAAAAGTAATGAGATTTACAGGAGTTGGTGGACAAGGTGTTCTACTTGCTGGAGAGATTTTCGCAGCTGCAAAAATTAAAGCTGGTGGACATGGTCTAAAGACTGCAACATATACATCTCAAGTAAGAGGTGGTCCAACTGTTGTTGATATTCAGTTAGATGATGATGATATTTATTACCCATATGCAAAAGATGGTGAAATTGACTTTATGCTATCTGTTGCACAGAAGTCTTATGATCTATTTAAAGATGGTGTATCAAAAGGTGGAACAATTGTAATTGAGCCAAACCTAATTACACCAACTGAACAAGATAGAAAAGATTGGAATATTCTTGAAATTGAGATTATTACTCTTGCAAAAGAAGAAGTAGGAAATGTAATTACTCAATCAGTAGTTGCACTTGGTGCTGCTAACTGTCTAATGAATGCTGTTGATAAAGATCTATTAGAAGAAGTAATGCTTTCAAAAGTACCTGCAAAAGTACATGAAATTAATAAGCAAGCTTATGAAATTGGTTATAGAGAAGCAATGAAACATATGTAGATTTTAAATCTACATATTAAAAAAGCCCGACTCAAAAATTGAGTTGGGCTTTTTTATTACTTTAATTAAAAGGTAGTAGAGTATAAACCCTACTCACCTTTTTTACTAGCTTCAAGCGTAGGTCTTGCACCTCTTGGAATAATCATCCATATTTTTCTAATCTCACTTCTAAAACTATGTAAGATATCTTGAGCCTTTTGACTTCCCGTCTTTAATATATAATCTTTTAAAAGATTTTTAAGTTTAAACATATCAACATCAAACTCATCATTATCAAGTCTTATAGCTTCAACTAATTCTGTATTTATTTTTTCAAAGAATGTTCTGTCCTCATCATATACAAATGCTTTACCACCAGTCATACCAGCTCCAAAGTTAATTCCAGTTTTTCCTAAAATCACAACTATACCACCAGTCATATATTCACAAGGATGATCACCAGTACCCTCTACAATTGTAGTAGCTCCTGAATTTCTTACTGCAAATCTCTCCCCTACTTGACCATTGATATATAGTGTACCACCAGTAGCTCCATAAAGACAAGTATTCCCACCTAAAGCAAACTCTTGACCACTATTTTGTGCTGATATAACGATGTTACCACCATTCATACCTTTACCAATATAATCATTTCCTGCACCATTAATATTGATATTTATACCTTTAGACATAAACGCACCAAGTGATTGACCTGCAGTTCCAGTCATATTTAATGTAATAGTACCATCAGGCAAACCATCATTACCATATCTTTTTGCAATCTCACCAGATATTCTAGTTGCAAAACTTCTATTTAGATTTGTAATCTCTTTATTTAGTGTAATTGGAGCTGAAGGATTCTCAATAGTTGGTAAAAGCTCTTCTATAATCTCTTTTTCATATTCATTTTGATCATATGGTTCATTAAATGGTACTTGACAAGTATTTACACCATCAATTTTATATAATATATCTTCAAGGTCAAATTTTTGAGCAAACTTATCATCAATTACCTTAAGTAAGTGATTTTGTCCAATGATCTCTTCTAATGAAGAGTATCCAAGGGATGCAAGTATCTCTCTTACATCTTCAGCCAATAGAGTAAAGTAATTTATTACTTTTTCTACATTACCATCAAATTTTTCTCTTAATTTTTCATCTTGAGTTGCTACACCAACTGCACATGTATTTAGATGACAAACTCTAAGCATAATACATCCAACAATTACTAATGCTCCAGTACCAAATGCATACTCTTCAGCACCTAAAATTGCTGCTTTTACTACATCTAAACCAGTTTTAAGTCCACCATCTGTTTCAAGCGTAACTTGTCCTCTTAGGTTATTTGCTTTAAGTGAATTATGTGCTTCTATTAGTCCTAATTCCCATGGATTACCTGCAAATCTAATTGATCCTATTGGTGCTGCTCCAGTTCCACCATCTCCACCAGAGATAATAATCTTATCAGCATATGCTTTTGCTACACCAGATGCAATAGTACCAACACCAGCAGTAGATACAAGTTTAACTGCTACTCTAGCTTGTGGATTTGCTTGCTTTAAATCATAAATAAGCTGAGCTAAATCCTCAATAGAGTAGATATCATGATGTGGAGGAGGAGAGATTAGAGTAACACCTGGTTTTGTATACCTAAGTGTTGCAATAAGTGGTGATACCTTTGATCCTGGTAACTGACCACCCTCACCTGGTTTAGCACCTTGAGCTACTTTTATTTGTAACTCTTCTGCTGATTGAAGATACTCTGGCGTTACACCAAATCTACCAGAAGCAATTTGCTTAATCTTTGAGTTTCTATCACTAGTTAATCTCTCTTTAGCTTCACCACCCTCACCTGAGTTTGATTTAGCACCAATTTTATTCATAGCAGCTGCTAATGTCTCATGAGCCTCTTGAGAAATAGATCCCATTGACATAGCTGCTGTTGAAAATCTTTTAAAAATTTCAGATATTGGCTCTACATCATCAATAGATATAGCTTCTTTATCACTATTAAAATCATAAAAATCTCTAATAAACTTCTTATCTCTTTGATCAACTAAAACTTTTAGCTTTTCAAAATCTTCTTTTTTACCAGTAGTTGCCGCAGTTTGAATTGCACTTACTGTAGGTCTTGAAAGATCATGGAACTCTTCAGCTTTTTTATACTTATAGTATCCACCTTTATATAGTGGCTTTGATTTTCCATCAAATGCATCTGTAAATGCTCTTTTGTGATTCGAATTTAATCTAGAATCTATATCTTCATAGCTTAAACCTGCTAATAGTGTATCTGTACCAGCAAAACAATCATTAATTATCTCATCACTTAATCCAATTGCATCAAAAAGACGTGAATTTCTATAAGAAGATATTGTAGATATACCCATTTTTGACATAATTTTCATAAGCCCTGCACCCATAGCTCTTCTAAATCTTCTTAGATTAAAAGCCATATCATCTGCATACTCTGTATCTTGAGCTAACTGCTCTACAGTATAGTAAAGTAAATAAGGGAAAAGTGCTGATGCACCATATCCTAACATACATGCAGCTGAATGAGGATCAAATATCTCACCTGTTACAGCTATAATACTAGTTAGATGTCTTAATTTTGCATCTAATAATCTTTGACTTACAGCACCTACTACCATAAGCATTGGTATTACTTTATTATTACTATCAAGATCTCTGTCATCTAAAATAACTGTCCTAATACCATTATCTCTAACATCAGAAATAATTTTTTGTATTAAATTCTCTAATGATTCTTTTAAATCTGTTTGATAAGCTGTTGAATATTTTCCAAATTTGTATACCGGATCATATTTATCACTTGATTCATCACCAAACTCTTGTAAGATTGTAAATTTTTCAACCGACATCACCGGAAGTATTGTTTTAAGTCTTTTTGCATGCTCTGGATCATCTTCAAGTATATTTCTCTTTTCACCAAAACCAGTATTTAAACTCATTACTGTTTTTTCTCTAATTGGATCAATAGGTGGGTTTGTAACTTGAGCAAATTTCTGCTTGAAAAAGTCTGTAAAGTTTCTTTGTTCAGTAGAGAATGCTGCAATAGGAGTATCGTCACCCATTGCCCCAGTTGTCTCTTTTCCTTCTTTTAGCATTGGTAAAATTACTTGCTTATTTAACTCTTGTGTATAGTTAAAGTATCTCTGCTTTTCTTCCATTTGAGCTTGTGTAAATTTACACTTCTTAGCATCTGTTGTCACTACATGCTCTTGAAGATATGACATATTGTCCGATAACCATTTATCATAATTATTCATTGTTTTAAGGTGATTATTTATATCTTCATTTTTAAGAACTTTTCCAAATTTAAGGTCAATTCCGATCATTTGACCAGATTGAAGTCTTCCTCTTTCAACAATATCATCCTCAGGCATCTCTAAAACACCATATTCAGATGATATAAGTATTCTATTATCTACAGTTTTGATATACTTTGATGGTCTTAATCCATTTCTATCAATAACACATCCAATATATCTACCATCTGTCATACTAACAGCTGCTGGTCCATCCCATGGTTCAAAACATGCACTTGCATACTCGTAAAATGCTCTTAACTTTGAATCCATAGCATGATCATTATGCCAAGGAGCAGGAATTAATGATCTAGCCGCTTTAAAGAAATCTACGCCATTAACTTGCAAAAACTCCATGAAGTTATCTAAACTAGCTGAATCACTCATATCTGATTGTATTACATTTATAATTCTTTTCATCTCTTCATCAGTAAATACTTCAGATTTAACCGCAGCCATTTTAGAAGCCACATTAAATCTATTTGCAGTTACTGAGTTGATCTCTCCATTATGAGCAATTGTTCTAAATGGTTGTGCAAGTTTCCATTGAGGTAAAGTATTTGTAGAAAATCTTTGATGGAACAAACAAAATGAAATTTCAAAGTCATTAGATGATAGATCAACATAAAATTCTTTGATATGAGTTGGCATCACAAGACCTTTATATGATACAACTACTGTAGAAAATGACGGTATATAAAATGTCTTATCATCACTTAATTTTGCCTCTATCTCTTTTCTTGATAGATATACTAAAGCATCTAATCTCTCTTTAGATATAGGACTACTTGGAACAACAAATAGTTGCTTGATTGTTGGTAGCGATTCTAATGCTTGTTCACCAAGAGCAGATTTATTTACAGGTACTTCTCTTGTATGTATTATTTTTAGATCATTATTTTTACATACAAAATTTATTACATCAAAGTCACTTGAATTATTTGAAAATACCATTGCTACGGCATAATCTTCTGGAAGTTCTATATCATACTTTGACACTTCTTTTTGAAAAAATGATCTAGGGATAGACATCAGTAAACCTGATCCATCACCTGTTTTACCATCTGCAGCTACTGCACCTCTGTGCATCATTCTTGATAAAGAAGTTACCGCATCTTCAAGATTTTTATGAGAAGGTTTATTGTCGATTGATGCTAAAAGTCCAAATCCACAGTTATCTTTAAATGAAGTTAATTTATCTAAATTACAAGCCATTATTGTCCTTAGTTTATTTATTTTTACTGCGATAGGGTATCTAATATTAGATTAAAAAATGGTTAAAGATATTGTACCTACAGTTAAGCTGGCTATTACCTCATTTTAGTTAAGGTAATATTAATAATTAAGGAGAGAGAGTTATGAAATTAAAATATTATCCCAAAAAAGAGGGTCTTTATGACCCTGATTTTGAGCATGATGCGTGTGGTGTAGGTTTCGTATCACACCTAAAAGGGGAACAATCACATGATATTGTACAAAAAGGGATTCAGCTTCTAATCAATTTAGAGCATAGAGGTGCTACTGGAGCTGAGAAAAATAGTGGTGATGGTGCTGGTATATTAACACAAATGCCACATAAATTTATGCAAAGAGTTGCTAGTGAACAAGGTATTAATCTACCTGATTTTGGTGCTTATGGAGTTGGTGTAGTATTTTTACCACAAGATCCAAATGCTCATATAGAATGTCAAAGTATTGTTGAACAATGTATATCTGAACTTGGACAAGAGTGTTTAGGATGGAGAAAAGTTCCAACTTCAAATAAAACTTTAGGTACCACAACACTTTCTGTTGAACCTGAAATACAACAAGTTTTCGTAAAAAAAGATCCAAATATTGATAGTGATGCATTTGAGCGAAAATTATTTGTAATAAGAAAATATGCACAATCAAGAGTAACAAAGTCCTCAATTTCTGGTACTGAATATTTTTATATGCCATCTATGTCATACAAAACAATATCATACAAGGGTCAATTTACAACCGATCAGTTACCATCATATTTTGATGATTTAGCTGCTGATGATTTTGAATCTGCAATTGCTTTAGTACACTCAAGATTTTCTACTAATACTTTTCCTTCATGGCCATTGGCACAACCATTTAGATATATAGCACACAATGGAGAGATAAATACTCTTCGTGGAAATATTAACTGGATGAAGGCTAGAAAATCACTTTTAAGTTCTAAACTATTTACAGATGATGAACTTGATAAAATTTACCCATATTTGATTAATGAAGAAAAAGGTAGTGATAGCTCAGTTTTAGATAATGTAATTGAACTTCTTACTTTAGCAGGTCGTCCATTACCACATGTAATGATGATGATGATTCCAGAAGCTTGGAAAGATGAAGAGATGGATGAAAGTAGAAAAGCATTCTATGAGTATCATGCTACATTTATGGAACCATGGGATGGTCCATCTTCTGTTGCATTTACAGATGGTAGATTTATTGGTGCCACACTAGATAGAAATGGATTAAGACCATCAAGATATTCTTTAACAAAAGATAATATTCTTGTAATGGCTAGTGAACAAGGTGCCTTAGAAGCACCTACATCTGAAGTGGTTTTAAAAGGTAGACTTCAGCCTGGAAAAATGTTCTTAGCAGATCTAGAGCAAGGTAAAATTCTTGGTGATGATGAATTAAAAGGGCAAATGGCTTCATCTTTCCCTTATAAAGAATGGATTGAAACTCATAAAATTGATTTAGATAACTTACCACTTAACAACCAAGTAAAACAACCAAATCATTCTACAATTTTAACAAGACAAAAAGCATATGGTTATTCTCAAGAAGATTTAAAAACTATCTTAACACCTATGGTAAACAATGCATATGAAGCTACTGGTTCTATGGGTAATGATGCTGCACTTGCTGTATTGTCCAATAAATCTATAAATCTCTATAATTATTTTCATCAATTATTTGCACAAGTAACAAACCCACCTATTGATCCAATCAGAGAAGAATCTGTAATGAGTTTAGTATCATATATTGGTTCACAAGGAAACTTATTCCAAGAAGTTGATGAAAATAGAAATTTCATAAAATTATCAACACCAATCTTGACAAATAAACAACTTGAACAATTAAGAGGTATAGATAAATTTAACTTTAAAGCAAAAACTATTCAAACACTTTTTAATGTAAATAAAGCTGGTGATATGGAAATTGCTTTAGAGAAAATAAAAGCTCAAGCATCTGATGCCGTAAATAATGGATACACAGTAATTATACTTTCAACAAGAGGTATTGGTAAAAGTACCGCAGCTATTCCATCATTACTTGCTACTAGTGCTGTACACCATCATTTAATAAATGAAGGTATCAGAACAAATTGTGGTTTAGTAGTAGAAACAGCTGAAGCTAGAGAGATACATCACTTTGCTACACTTGTTGGATATGGTGCAAATGCTATCAATCCATATTTAGCATTTGAATCTATTGAAGATATGAGAAAACGAAAGATGATAGATGAAAATATCTCTCATGATCAAGCTATCAATAACTATATTAAAGCTATAGGTAAAGGTATCTTTAAAATCATGTCTAAAATGGGGATCTCAACAATTAGATCATATACAGGAGCTCAAATATTTGAAGCAGTTGGATTAAGTGATGATTTAGTTGATAAATACTTTAAAGGTACCGCTTCAAGACTTGGTGGTATAGGATTAAAAGAGATTGAGACAGAAGTTAAGCTTTGTCATAATATTGCATATCCAAAGGATATTATTGAATCAAATGACTTAGGTACTGGTGGTCAATATGCATACAGACAAAGAGGTGAAAATCATCTAATTAGTCCAGAAAATATTATTTTATTACAACAATCAACAAAAAATGATGACTACAATACTTTCAAAAGATATTCTAAAATAATAGATGAACCAAATGAAGATTTCATTACATTAAGAGGACTTTTAGAGTTTACAAAACCAGATCCAATTGATATTGATGAAGTTGAACCAATTGAAAATATAATGACTAGATTTGCAACAGGAGCGATGAGTTATGGTTCTATATCACAAGAGGCACATGAAACATTAGCAATAGCAATGAATAGTATTGGTGCAAAATCAAATACAGGTGAAGGCGGAGAAGATACGAGAAGATTTGGAACAAATAAAAACTCTAAAATAAAACAAATTGCAAGTGGAAGATTTGGAGTAACAGCAAATTATCTTGCAAATGCACAAGAGTTACAAATCAAGCTTGCACAAGGTGCAAAACCAGGTGAAGGTGGACAATTACCAGGGGATAAAGTAGATGAAATAATCGGTGCTACAAGACACTCAACTCCTGGAGTTGGACTAATATCCCCTCCTCCACATCATGATATTTATTCTATTGAAGATTTAAAACAATTAATTCATGATCTAAAAAACTCAAACCCGCAAGCTAGAATCAATACAAAACTTGTTTCTGAAGTTGGAGTTGGTACTATTGCAGCTGGAGTAGCAAAAGCTTTCTCTGATGTAGTATTAATATCTGGTTTTGATGGTGGTACTGGAGCATCTCCACAAACATCTATTAAACATGCAGGACTTCCTTGGGAACTTGGACTTGCAGAAACTCATCAAACATTAGTTAAAAATGGACTAAGAGGTAGAATTACTGTTCAAACAGATGGTCAACTTAGAACTGGTCGAGATTTAGCAATTGCAACATTACTTGGTGCTGAAGAGTGGGGAATTGCTACTAGTGCCCTGATTGTTGAAGGTTGTATTATGATGAGAAAATGTCATTTAAATACATGTCCTGTAGGTATTGCAACTCAAGACAAAAATTTAAGAGCTAAATATACTGGTAAACCTGAACATGTAGTAAACTTTGTTAAATTTTTATCTATGGAGTTAAGAGAGATAATGGCTCAACTTGGATTTAAAACAATAGATGAGATGGTAGGTCGTGTTGATAAATTAAAGCAAAAAGAGAATATAAATCACTTTAAAGCTAAGCATCTAAAACTTGATAAACTATTACATAAAATGCATATTAGAGCAAATGATACAGCATACAAAACAATGGAACAAGATCATGGCATAGATACTACTATTGACAATGATCTAATTGCTATGGCACAAAATGCTATAGATAATAATACCCCTATAAAAGAAGATATAAAACTTACAAATGTAAATAGAACTGTTGGTACAATGCTATCTTATTCTATGACAAAAATTCATGGAGATACTGGTCTCAGTGACAATACTATACATTTTAAAGCACAAGGTACAGGTGGACAAAGTTTTGGTGCATTTGTAAATAGTGGTATTACTTTTGAGATAGAAGGTGATGCAAATGACTACTTTGGAAAAGGTTTATGTGGTGGGAAATTAGTATTATATCCTCCAAAAGACTCAACTTTTGATGCAAATGCAAGTACAATCCTTGGAAATGTTGCCTTCTATGGTGCAACTAGTGGAGAATCTTATATATATGGACAAGCTGGTGAAAGATTCTGTGTTAGAAATTCAGGAGCAAAAGTAGTCGTAAGCTCAATAGGTGATCATGGTTGTGAGTATATGACAGGTGGTCGTGCTGTCATTTTAGGTGAGATTGGTAAAAACTTTGCTGCAGGTATGAGTGGTGGAATTGCATATATTTATGATGCACATAATAATTTAAGTCAACGTATCAATAAAGAGATGGTTGATTTGGATCATATTGAAACAATTGAGCAAGAGACTGAATTAAAAACATTAATTGAAAACTATATTAAATATACTAATTCAGACGAAGCTAAAAATATTTTAGAAAACTGGGAAGAAAGTAAAGATAAATTTATTGTAGTATTCCCTAGAGATTATAAACGAGTACTTGCTAGTCTTCCAAGAAAAAAAGATGAACAAGATGTTACTGCTGAAGTAAGCGCTTAAGAGGAGTTGAATTATGGGAAAAATAACAGGATTTAAAGATTATCAAAGAAAAAACTTCAAACTTCAAGCTGTTGAAGAAAGAATTAAACACTATAAAGAGTTTACGACACCACTAGCATGTAATGAGATGGAAGATCAAGGTGCAAGATGTATGGATTGTGGGATACCATTTTGCCATAGTAATTATGGATGTCCATTAGGAAACCTAATTCCACAATTTAATGATCAAGTTTATAGAGGTAAGTGGGAAAATGCTTTTAGGACACTAATGAGTACAAATAACTTTCCAGAGTTTACTGGTCGTGTTTGTCCTGCTACATGTGAGACTGCATGTGTACTAGGTATGAATGAGACATCAGTAGGTATTAAAAATATAGAATACAGCATTATTGAAGAGGCTTATAAGCAAGGCTGGATGAAACCAGAAATTCCAAAAAAGAAAACAGATAAAAAAGTTGCTATTGTAGGATCTGGGCCTGCTGGATTAGCAGCAGCAAACCAATTAACAAAAGCTGGTCATACTGTAACAGTATATGAAAAAGATTCAAGAATGGGTGGATTAGTAAGATATGGTATACCAAACTTTAAACTTGATAAAAAAGATGTAGTTCAAAGAAGAATTGACATCATGGAACAAGAGGGTGTAAAATTTATTCCAAATGCAAATATTGGAATTGATATACCAATTAAACAACTTCAAGATGAAAATGATGCTGTAATAATCACAACTGGAGCAGGAAATCCTAGAGACTTACCAATAGAAAACCGAGACTCAAATAATATACATTTTGCTATGGAATTTTTATCTCAAGCAAATAGTAGAGTTGAAGGTGAAACTTTTAGTGAAGATAAAAATATACTAGCAACAAATAAGCATGTAGTTGTTATTGGGGGAGGAGATACAGGAAGTGATTGTGTTGGAAACTCTATTAGACAAGGTGCAACTTCAGTAACTCAAATTGAATTAATGCCAAAAGCTCCACTTGAAAGAACAGAAGATATGCCTTGGCCAACATATCCACGAATATTTAAACTTTCAACTTCACAAGCAGAAGGCTGTGATATGGATTTTAATATATTATCAAAGTCATTTATTAAAGATGATAACAATAATGTAACAGGTATTAATTGTATAAAAATTGAATGGGGTGAAAATGGATTTAGTGAGATTCAAGGAACAGAGTTTGTCTTAAAGGCAGACCTAGTACTACTTGCTATGGGATTTTTGGGTCCATTACAAGATGATATAATAAAAGAATTATCACTAGAATGTGACAATAGAAGCAATATTAAAACAAATGGATATAAGACATCTATAGATGGTCTATTTAGTGCTGGTGACTGCCGAAGAGGTCAATCACTTGTAGTATGGGCTATTCATGAAGGTAGAGAGTGTGCTATTGAAGTGGATGAGTATTTAACAAATCATAAAAGTATGCTAAACTCTAAATCTAAATCTCTTTGTGAGATTTAGATTTAAAAAATAACCATAAAAAAAGGGTCAAAAGATACAAATCTCTTGACCCTTTTTTAGTTAGTAGAAAACTACATACTATACAAATGAAATAAAAGCCATTTGTGTAGCATCACCTCTTCTAATTCTTGTCTTGATAATTGATGTATAACCACCATCTCTACCAACATATTTTGGAGCAATATCATTAACAAGTTTTTTTGTACTATCTTTACATTGTAAAGCAGCAAAAATTTGTCTATGAGTGTTTGCACCCTCTACTCTAGCTTTAGTAACTAGTTTTTCAACATATCTTCTAAGCTCTTTAGCTTTTGGTAATGTTGTTTCAATCTTTTCATTCTCAATTAAAGCAATTGCTAGGTTTTCTAATAATGCTTTTCTGTGAGAAGAAGTTCTACTTAATCTTCTATATCCATGCTTATGTCTCATGTGATCTACCTTCTCTTATTCTTTAATTTGCTCTAGCTTTTTTCTTAAAGCTGAAGCTATATTTTCATCAATTGTTTCAGAAATTGGATAACCTAATGCAGCCAACTTGTCAGAAACCTCTTCTAAAGACTTTTTACCTAAGTTTTTAATATTTTGTACTTCAACTTCACTCATTAAAACAAGCTCACCTAAATACTTAATATTTCCTCTGTCTAAAGAGTTAAAACTTCTTGCAGATAAATTTAATTCATCAATTGTTAACATTAAATCTTTTAAATCTACTGACTCTTCTTCTTTTGATTCGCTTACTAATGTAATAGCAGAGATATCAAAAACTTTATTAAATACTGACATCTGATTATACATTGTATTAACAGCAGCTTTTAATGCTTCTACTGGTGAAATTTGCCCATCTGTCTGGATTGTAAACACAATCTTTTCAAAATTAGGATTATCTTCTACTAGCATTTTTTCAATATCGTAAACTACTTTTTTAACAGGTGTAAAGAATGCATCCATAGGGATATAATCTTTTTCAACTACTTCTCTAGTCTCTTCAGATGGAGTATAGCTAATACCTTTTTCAATAATAACTGTAAAAGTTAAATTACAGTCATCACTAATTGTAGCAAGGTGAGTATCACCATTTACAACTTCAACAACATCATTTTCAAGATCAGATCCTTTGATCTCTTTTGCTTCGTTGAAAGAGTATTGTACTTCAACTCTATCTTCTTCACCTTTTAGGTTGAATCTGATAGTTTTTAAGTTTAAGATGAATACAGCAACATCTTCAAGCATACCTCTTAATGAGTCAAACTCATGAGTTACCCCTTCAATTTTTACTGCGATTGGTGCATATCCAACAGAAGAACTCATAAGTAATCTTCTTAATGGATGTGCTAGAGTAATAGCATATCCACTTTCAAATGGAAATGCTGAAACTTTCGCTAAGTTTTCACCAATCTCTTCAATCTCAACTTGATCAGCTAAGTATGGTACACATTTATTTTCTTTCATAGTTGTCCTTTATATACTTCTATTATTTAGAGTAAAGCTCTACGATCAGTCTTTCTTCAACAGGGATTACAACTTCTTCTCTAGCAGGAATTCTTGTGAATACACCAGATACTTTATTTGTATCTACTTCAACCCAATCAACCATACCAGTTTGGTTTGTTAACTCAAGTGATCTAGCAACTTGAACATTTGATTTTAATTTTTCTTTAACTTCAACTTTTTGTCCAGGCTTAACGATGTAAGAAGGGATATCAACTTTTTTACCATCTACTAAGATTGAACCATGAGTTGTTAATTGTCTAGCACTTGCTCTAGTTGTAGCAAATCCCATTCTATAAACAACATTGTCTAATCTAGTTTCAATTAATGTAATTAAGTTTGCACCAGTATTACCATCTCTTCTTGCAGCTTCTTTAAAGTATTTTCTGAATTGTTTTTCAGAAACACCGTACATAAATTTAGCTTTTTGCTTTTCTTGAAGTTGCATACCATACTCAGATAGCTTTGTTCTTCTTTGTCCATGTTGCCCTGGAGCATATGGTCTTTTTTCTAAAGCACTTTTTCCGTTAAGTCTTCTCTCACCTTTTAATCCAAGGTCAGCATTAAGTCTTCTTTCTAATCTTTCAACAGGTCCTGTATATCTTGCCATGTTTACCCCTTACACTCTTCTTCTTTTAGGAGGTCTACAACCATTGTGTGGTAAAGGAGTTACATCTTTAAACCATCTAACAGTGATACCTTCAATTGCACCTACAGCTTTAACTGCAGTGTCTCTACCAGATCCAGGTCCTTGGATTTTAATTCCAACGTTTTTGATACCTTGCTCTTTAGCTTTTGCCATTGCATCTTCAACTGCAGCAGTTGCAGCAAAAGGAGTAGATTTTTTACTACCTTTGAATCCTAAATTACCAGCACTTGACCATGCGATTGCATTTCCAGCGTTATCAGTAATTGTTACCATAGTGTTATTAAATGTTGCAGCGATATGAACTATACCGTCAGCAATATTTTTCTTAGCTACTTTTTTTCTAGTTACTTTTCTTTTTGCCATCTATCATATTCCCTTATTATGCTGCGCCAACAGTTTTCTTTTTACCTTTTCTTGTTCTGGCATTAGTTTTAGTCTTTTGCCCTCTACAAGGTAAACTTGCTCTATGTCTTAAACCTCTGTATGAACCTAAATCCATAAGTGCTTTGATATCCATAGCAGTTTGTTTTCTAAGATCACCCTCTACGATGTAATTAGCTTGAATCTCATTTCTGATTGCTGCAACTTCATCTTCTGTAAGTTCGTGAACTCTTTTATTAAAATCAATATCAACAGCTTTAAGAATTAATCTTGAAGTGTGTAAACCTATACCATAGATATAAGTTAATGCATATTCCATTCTTTTTTTATTTGGTAAGTCTGTACCTGCAATTCTTGCCATGCTTGCTTATCCTTGTCTTTGCTTATGTTTTTTAGTCTCGCAAATAACTCTTACGATTCCTCTTCTTTTTACGATCTTACATTTATCGCACATTTTTTTAACTGAAGCTCTTACTTTCATGTAGCTATCCTTCATATTATATTTTCAACTCAACAGGCAAATATATTTTATATTTACCAACTTTTTATAAATCTTTAATAGAAAAAATCTATAAAAACTTCTTTAATGGTTGAGTATGAACGCGAATTATATTTAATTTAAGCTTAATTTTTGGTTAAAATGATTAGTCTATCTTGTAGTTACGAGTAATTTATCATCTTGTATAAAATGTAGAAGTTCACTACAATAGTCAGTATAACATACAAGATTACTATCGGATATATCTTTGCTATTATGATATTGAAGTTGCAAGTAGTCTTTATTTAGATAATACATTGGCAGTATACCAGAAAAAAAGAATCCTAAACTATTTATATGTTTTATAATAATATCTATATTTTGTCCAATATCTTGAAGGTTAATCCTTGCAAAAATAATTTCACATTTCATATCAAGTAATTTTTTAAATATTTTATTAAATTTATCTAAAAAATCATCAGCAAAACTATCTATTACAATTGAAGAACTATTAAACATTGGATCAAATGAATCATTAATACTAGTATATAGTGCTTTTTGTATATCTTCACTTGCAAGTTTATAATTATAATTATTAGCCCTGTTATATATCTTTTGAATTTGATCTTTGTATCTTGTAGGTAAATATACCAATTTTAATTTGGCATTAAATACTTTGTAGCCTACAACAATAGATATTCTCTTATTTAACTTTGTAAATTCATTACTATTAATATGCATACTTGCTGGATACTCACCATATCCAATTGCTGTCTCAAACATACCATGAGACTCATTACATTTTTGACTAAATATATGACTCATCAAGGCCTCACCATATACTGCATCTAACTTTAGTTCGTTTGCATGCTTTATTAATCCATCATACATCATATTCATAATACCATGACCCTTATGTGATGGTGATACTACTGCTACACCAATCTCTGCAATATTTGAAAAGCTTGACAAAACCAAAGCAAAATGTCCTACAATTTTACCATTTTGTCTATCTTGCGCTACAATAGAGTGTAATTTTTTATCTTCATTATCTAAAATATCTCTTGGATGATAAAACATCTCTTTTACATAACTATCGCCATAATTTTCATATATAAGACTTGTGATTCCCTCTTCATCACCTTTTTGAAATTTTCTTATATAAATATCCATGTTACTACTCTAATGCCTCAATTATTGAAAGCGCTAAAATTTTCATACCTATTTGTAAAGCATCATCATCTACATTAAATTTACTGTTATGTTGTGGGATGCAAGTTCCTTTAGCTTCATTGCAAGTTCCTAATCTAAAAAATGCTCCATCAGCCTCTTTTAGATATTTAGAAAAATCCTCACCTCCCATAACTGGATCAATAAGATCAATACAATCAGCTTCATCAATTATCTTTTTTGCTGAATTTAAAATAATATCTGTTGACCTATTATCATTAATCAACTCTGGTTGTCCAAATATATAATCAAATTTATAACTTGCACCCATAGACTCACATACACCTTTTATAGATTCCTCCATGAGTTTTGGTATATCTTCCCTTACGTCTTCATTTATAGTTCGTACAGTCCCTTTTAATAGAACATGGTTACATATGATATTTTGCACAGTACCACCCTCTATAGTTCCTAATGATATAACAGCTGGATGAAGTGGATCAATTCTTCTTGATACTATATGATTAAGTGAATTTACTATCATTGATGTTACAAGAATAGCATCTACACCTTCATGTGGTCTAGCCCCATGCGATGACTTACCGAATATTTCAATAGAAAATATATCAGCAGATGCCATCATGACACCATATTTGTATCCAATTTGTCCAGTATTTAGATATGGGTAAGCATGAAGTCCAAATATCATATCTACGCCATCTAATGCTCCATCATCAATTAGATCAACACTACCACCTTCTATTGTCTCTTCCGATGCTTGGAATATAAACCTAATATTTCCATTTAGTTTATCTTTTATTTTAGATAATGCAAGAGCAACACCTAATACAATTGCTGTATGGCTATCATGTCCACAAGCATGCATAATGTTTTGTTTTGATGACTTATAGCTAATATCAGTTTTTTCACATATTGGTAAAGCATCCATGTCAGCACGTATAGCTACAGTTTTTAAATTTGGATCTTTTATATACTCAACAACTAAGCCATAATGATTTTTGAACTGTTTAATAGTGTAGCCACAATCTAAAAGATGATTTTTTACAAGATCTCTAGTGTGTTTTTCTTCACCTGAAAGTTCAGGATTAGCGTGTAAGTTTTGTCGTATCTTTATAATACTATTATTGATATCATCTATATTTTGAAGTATCTCTTTTTCTAAAGTGTCCATAATAAACCCCTATATGTTAAAGTATACTCCAAAATAGTTTAAAATTTACAGATTAAGTCCTCAAATACTCTTGTAAGATCTTCAACCTCTTTTATAGATGTTCTCTCATCTATAGAATGAATAGTATCATTTATCACACCAAATTCTACCGTATCTACACCATATTGACCAAAAAATCTTGCATCACTAGTTCCACCAGCTGTAGAGTGTTTTGTCTGCACACCTGTAATATTTAAAATAGCATCATCAATATGAGTAATAATTTTAGAATCTTTGTTTGTCATAAATGGAAATGAACCTTGTGTAGTTTTAAGTATATAGTTCATCTCACTAAAATACTCATGCACAAAATCTTCTACATCTTTTTTTGTAGTATTTGTAGAATTTCTAACATTAAACATCATTTTTAACTTTGCAGGAGTTACATTTGTAACTTCCATTCCAGCTCGTATATCTGTTACTACAAATTTACTAGGACTAAATACATCATCTCCATTATCCAAGTCAACACCCGCCATCTTATGTAATACTCTTGATACTTTATGTATCGGATTTACTGCTTTTTCTGGATATGCAGCATGTCCTTGTACCCCTATTTTTTCAATGATACCATTAATACTTCCACGACGTCCAACTTTAATAGCATCACCAAATACATCTTCACATGTAGGTTCTGCAACTACTGCAAAATCAGGTAAAAATTCTTTCTCTTTTAAATACTCTAAAACCTTTACAGTTCCATTTATAGCATCGCCCTCTTC
>CAZWLA010000015.1:23822-29082 GCA_964633845.1 uncultured Arcobacteraceae bacterium
ATAAAATCAAATGCACCATCATCACTAGGTGTAATAGATTTAAATTGTAAAAGTTTTTTAAATAGTTCTATTTCAGTCATCTTAATTCCTAGTAGTTGTAAGCAACTTTATATTTTGGATCATCTTCTTCATAAGTACAGAATTGTTTTGCATTATTCATAATATCTTTACACTCATCACTTAAGTGTCTAATCTTGATAGTCTTACCTGCGTCTAAATATTTTTTTGTAATGGCGTCAATCGCTTCTACTCCAGATATATCCATAACTCTTGCATCTTTAAAATCTAATACAATATTTTGTGGGTCATGAGCTAAATCAAACTCTTCATTGAATGCTGTAACACATCCAAAGAATAATGGACCATCAAAGTCATATACTTTTGTACCATCATCTTCAAGGTGTGTCCTAGCTGTAATTCTTGCATGCTTCCAAGCAAATACAAGTGCAGAGATAATTACTCCTGATATAACTGCTACTGCTAAATCTGCTACAATAGTAATAGCTGTAACAGCTACAAGCACAAAGGCATCTGATCTTGGCATCTTTGTAATTCTAGAAAAACTAGACCACTCAAATGTACCAATAGATACCATAAACATAATACCAACCAAAATAGCAACAGGGATCACATTAAGAATATCTGTAAGTGTTGCTACAAGAAGCATAAGTCCAACAGCAGCTACAATACCTGATAGTCGTCCCCAACCACCAGATGTGTAGTTGATAATAGATTGTCCAATCATTGCACATCCAGGCATAGCACCAAATACACCACAAGTGATATTTCCTGTACCTTGAGCTATACACTCTTGATTTGCACTCCCTCTTGTACCAGAGATCTCATCTAATACAGAAAGTGTAAGAAGTGACTCAATCACACCTACAAGTGCTACGATAATTGCATATGGTAGCACCATCACAATAGCATCCATACTTAAAAGTATATCAGGGATATGAAAGCTTGGTAACATACCAGAAAACTGACTTAAGTTTGCAAGATCACCTACAAGCTTTGTCTCTGCTCCAACCACTGCAACACCAACTGTAAATACGATAATAGCGACAAGCCCTGCAGGTACTGCTGTAGTGAACTTAGGTAAAAAGTACATCGTAGCCATAGTACCAAGTATAATAGCATACATAAGCATACCAGCATCATCTAGAAATTTAAATTGAGAAGTTGCAATTACTACTGCTAAACCATTTACAAATCCATGTAAAGCTGGCTGAGGAACAAGTCTAATAAATTTACCCATCTTAAATGCACCAATTGATATCTGAATCAATCCTGCTACAATAGCTGTAAGTGTAATATATTGAATAATTCCAAACGATAGTGCATCACCTGTAAGCCCTTGAGCTATTAGCATCTCTTTTGCAGCTAAACTAAGCCCTACTAGTACAATAGCAACTGCTCCTGTAGCTCCAGAGATCATCCCTGGTTTTCCACCCATAATAGCTGTAATAAGCCCTAAAATAAATGCCGCATACAATCCAACTATTGGACTAACTTGTGCAATAAATGAAAATGCAATAGCTTCTGGTACTAGTGCAACTGCAACAACCAAACCTGATAATATATCATTTTTAGCTGATTTACCTACAAGATGTTCTTTAAATCCTAACAAGAGATTCCTTTTTTGTATCTATAATTTTTCCGATTATATCTAAATAGTGCTTACTTTTATAAATTTAGTTATAAAAATATCCCAAAAGGGATAGCAACCAAGTCATCACTAAATTCAACTACTATATCACCATTATAAAACACTACTCCTAAACACTTTTTATCATATCTATTCTGTAAATCAATGATATGTTTAAAATCATCTTTTTTTACACTACGACTCTGCTTTACTTCACATGCCAATATTTCATCATCAACTTCTATGATAAAATCTATCTCTTTTTTATCATTGGTTCTATAATGAAATATTTGAGCATTTTGCTCTAAGTACGAAAGATGTTTTTGTAATTCACAAAATACATATGTCTCAAAAACTTGTCCACTGTATGGTGAATTAAAAAGCTTTTCTTCTGAATTAATTTTCAGTAAACTACAAAGCACTCCTGTGTCATTGAAAAAAACCTTAGGTGACTTTACAAACTGTTTACCAATATTTACAAAATATGGTTTTAAAAGTGTTATTTGATAGATACGACTTATAATTGAAATATAATTATCTGTCGTTATATCTTTAATACCTATATCACTACTAAGACTTGATTTATTTAAAATTGTTCCACTTCTAGAAGCCAATATATTTACAAACTTTATAAAGCTATCTATATCTCTTATATCTGCTAAGTCTCTTGCGTCTCTTTCTATATAAGTTGCTATATATGATTTAAACCACAATTCTTTTGATAAGCCATTAAGATCTAAAACTTCAGGATAACCACCATCCAAAATATGAGTTGTTACCTCCTTGATATAATCTTTTTTTGCTAATTTAAAATCTCTATCTAATAGTTTTTTTATGATATTTTCATTTGGCTTATCATTTTTTTCTTTTGAACTCAAGGGATGCAGTCTTAGCTCACAAAGTCTACCTGCAAGAGTATCCTTACTATCTTTATGATCTAATACATTTGAACTTCCTGTAAGTAAAAAGTCTCCATTTTTTCTATCTGTATCTATATGGATCTTAATATATTCTAAAAGCGTAGGAACTTTTTGTATTTCATCAAGACATATAGGAAATTCAAGATTTTTCAAAAAACCTTTTGGATTATCTTTTGCATAGAGTCTAAGTTCACCATCATCAAAAGTGAGATAATTTTTAAAATTGTCAAGTGCTAATGTTGATTTTCCAACTTGTCTAGCACCATTTAATAACACAACAGGAAATGTATCAAGTGCTATTTTTAATATAGATTCAATTGTTCTTCTTTTCATTTTATCTCTCTAATGGTATATTTTTTACCATTATACTATATAAATTTATAATATTTACTTAAGATTATATCATATGATTAGGAGCAGGTATGTAAAAAGTTTATATTATTTTTTGGCTAATAATCTAACACAAATTATTAGTATTTAATAATTCAGTATTTTCCAAATCAAATTCAACTAATGCTTCATCTGCTAGTTGTGTAAGTGTATCTTCACTATTGGTAAATTCTTCATCCCATCTTTTTTTAGAAGTAATTTCATCTATAATAAATTTAGCAAACATATTTTGTTCAACTTGAGATAAAGTCTCTACTTCTCTAAAAGCACTATCAAGTAATTTTGTCATAAATCCTCCTACTTAAATATCAATTAAATATTGTACACTAATCAAAGTTAAATATAAAATATGTCCAATATCTTTCAAGTTATCTAACCTAGCTCTTTAAATGATTTTAAAATCAAATCCAAAGAGTGTTTACTAATCTTAAATTCTGTTGCATATTTGCTAAAGTTTGAAACAGAAGCTTTTATTTCATCTATTATTTTTTGAGGATTTTTTATATTGTGATTTTTTGCTAACTTTAAAAGATGCTGTTCACTTGGATTTTTACCCTCACCCAAATAAGTTGTGCTATGCTCCCCACCTGGTCCATAAGAAAAAGTTAAATCATATGCAGGAGATAATATCCAGTTATTATTAGGATCTAAAAGAAAAGAGAAGTTCTTTGCATGATCATCTCGATTATGACTAAAAAGATTAAAACAGGCAATTCTATACATTTTAATCACTTCATTTATATCTTTTGTCAAATGCAGTGTCAACGATAGCAAATCATCATAATCTAAAACAGGCATTCTAAAATCACTATGAGTCAAACCAGCAACAGAATGTATATGAACTCTTTCATCTTTGACTCTATCAAATCTCTTAGTTGCAAAATAACTACCATGCTTTCCATATAAAAGTTTTGTATCGCTCATATTTATTTTGGCATCTTTAGCCATCGCAGAATATATATATTCAATTTTACCAATATCCAAACTATCACTATTAGATGCAAACTTTACTATATAGTGAGAAAAACCATCTTGAAGCTTAGATGCTCCAGACATAATAGTATTATTAGTTTTACCCAGTTGTATCATAGCTTTTGGTCTAGCACCAGATGATGAGCCACCTAATTGAAGAAATTTTTCTATATTATCACTACTATCTTCTTTTAATATCTTTGAAGACTTTAAGGCTAATGAATCTAAAACAATATCATTATCTTCACAAGATATACCATCAGTAAATGGTCTATAAGTCAATGCACCTATACCAAATTCTCCAATGAATCCAAGCCTATCTAAAGGATTAATATCACTATACTTAATACCTTTCTTTAAAAAATACCTATCCAGAAGTAATCGTCCCCAACCATCAGGTAAACTATCAGCAAATACTCCAAATAATCCTTCAAATACATCATCATCACAAACAAATAAACCAGATTTTAGTGGTAATTTATATGGAGATATCTCAATACCACTTTGTAAAAAAGATTTATCATATTCAAAATATATTTTTTTATCTTTAAAAGCTAATTGACCAACGCTTAACTCATTACCATAGATATTTAAAAATACTTGAAGTTTATTTATCACTTGATAGTACCTCTTTTTTTAATACGACTATCTTTATTACTAAGTAGTTCATCTATAGAATTTATAGACACTTCTTTATGATTTGCAATAATATCAAAATCATCTATACACTCAAGCACTAAGGATATTTTTAATAAAGATTCCAAAGATATAGAACCACTAGACTCAAACCGCTTTAAACTCCCAAGACTTACACCACTTCTTTTAGATAAGCCATCTTGAGTAAGCTTTAATAATAATCTTTTTTCTTTAAACTTATCTCGTAATCTTTCCATCATAGAAGTAGGTGTAGATATATTTATATTTAACATATTAGCCCTTATGTATTTATCACAGGTATTATAGCATATATATTATCTATTAGCAAACTTTAGGCTCTGTTATAACTGTAAGTGTAAGCCTCCCCAAAATTAGTACCATATAAAACGGAATAATTCTGCTAAAATCTCTAGAATAAAATAATAATGAAATATCCAAGTAGCCCATGCAAATAATATGCTAGTTAAGACTATGATTACTAAGGTGTTTAGTATTTTTTATTTATGTTCATATTGTCTATACTATTGGGGTCATTCCACTATATATCAACATAAACTATCCTTCCATTTATCTTGCAATATCAGTAAAAATTCTTCTATTTTTTTATCATCTGTTTTATACTGTTCTATCTCTTTTCTTGTAGCTACTATTGCATTTTCACACTCTTGTAGGA
>CAZWLA010000016.1:0-13988 GCA_964633845.1 uncultured Arcobacteraceae bacterium
AAAAATATTATCTGATACTATTAAGTCGCTTGAATTAAAAATAGACAATATTAAGAATATTACTATAAGAGATTTAAAATTAAGCATTAAAAATATTAATGATATTACAATAGTAAATCTAAATAGAGATAAACAAAATATTCAAAGTGATGCCATTAGAAAACTTCAATATCAACTTGATGTAGATTTACCTGCAAAAAAAATTAAATTAGAAGAGCAGATAGAAAAAGCATTATTTAGCATATCGGAACAAAACTTACAAAACTCAAAAGTAGTTGGAGATTATATTGTATATGATTATCCTATAAAACCAAAGAAAAAATTAATAGTATTAGTGGCATTTATAACAGGATTTATATTATCAATTTTTATAGCTTTCTTTTTAAATTTTATTGGAAAAAAAGATTAGACTTGTGTAATCTTTTTTCTTTATATGTGATACGTAAATTTGATTAAGACTTAATACTCCAAGCTAAAGTTTCACCTGCATACATAGGTACTACTGTTTCTCCATATGCTTCATAAGAATTTGGAACCATAAAATCTTTCTTTTCTAAAGTGATATTTTTAGATGTTGGTTTTATATTATAGATACTACAGGCATTATCAGATATAAATTTTTGTAGATTATCTAAACAATTATTTTTCTCAAATAGTTCTACAAGTACTTGAAGTGCAATTGGTGATGTGAATACACCAGCAGCACATCCACATGATTCTTTTGCATGTTTTGGATGTGGTGCAGAGTCACTTCCAAACATAATTTTTGGATGACCATAAAGTGCTATAGCTTGTAAGGCATCTCTGTCTTCATACCTTTTTGCAATTGGTTTACAAAATAGATGTGGTTGAAGCATACCACCAGCTACATCATCAAGTGTGATTAAAAGATGTTGTAATGTAATAGTAGCATGAAGGTTATCATATTTTTGCACTAATTCAACTGCATCTTTTGTAGTGATATGTTCCATGATAATAGTAAGCTTTGGAAAAGCAATAGCAAGCTCTTCATATACAGACATAAATTCGGATTCTCTATCCATAACAAATCCATTTGTTTCACCATGTACACAAAGTGGAATATCTAAATCACACATAGCATTTAAAGTAGGAGCAAGAGCAACAGTATCAATAGTCTCCACTCCACCTTCAGAGTTTGTAGTGATCCCTGCAGGATAAAGTTTAAGTGCGGTTATCTCATCTCTTACATCCTCTAAAAACTCTTTTGAATAAGGCTTAAAAAATAGTGTCATCATAGGATCAAAAGTTTTATCACTTACTGCATCCATAATTCTACTTTTGTACGCAATAACAGCTTCTTTTGTATCAACTGGCGGTACAAGATTTGGCATGATTATAGCACCTGTAAATGTATCAGATGTAAGTGGTGCGACAAGTTTTAGCATCTCATCATCCCTTAGGTGTAAGTGCATATCAAATGGTGATTTTAAAGTTATTGTATTCATATCGTCTCTTTATATTGTAGTATCTTATTCTTGTATTATATCAGATTAATCTAACTAAATAGTAAAATATGCTAAAATCTGGCTATATAATATATAGGATAGATTATGAAAAAAATATTATTATCTGTGTTTATGATAGCTTCATTAGCTACTGCTGGATTAGTAGATGCTATTGCGTTAAAAGTAAACAATGATATAGTAACACTTGTAGATATAGATAACAAAATGCAAAGTTTAAATGTAGATAAACAAACAGCAGTAAATTTAATAGTTGATGAGATGCTATACGAGCAAGAGCTTAAAAGAAATCATATAGTAGTATCAAATGATGAGATAGAAAATCAAATAGCAAATATTGCTGCTTCTAACAATATGCCTATAGATCAATTTAAACAAGCTGTAAAGCAGCAAACAAACTATGATATATTTGAAAATGATATTAAGAAAAAATTATTAAAGGCAAAGTTATCTAAAAAGGTAATTGCTGGAAATTTAAGAATGGCAACACAAGAAGATACAAAAATTTACTATGAAAATAATCAAAATCTTTTTTCTGTAGCTTCTAAGATAGATGTAGTAAAATATAATTCTATTGACCAAAACCTATTAATACAGGTGACTAAAAATCCAATGTTTTTTAATGAATCAATAGCAAGAGTAGAAGAGACTATAGATATGGAAAATACAGATGGAAACTTAAGATACTTATTAAATGGTATTGAAAATGGAAAATTTACAAAAATAGTACAAGGTGAAAATGGTTTCAATATGTACTTTGTAAAGACAAGAAAAGATATAACTATTTTACAATTTGAAAAAGTAAAAGATAAAATTTTCCAAATCATTATGCAAAATAGAGAAAATAAATATTTAAAAGATTATTTTAATCAATTAAGATTAACAGCAGATATAGAAGTAGTAAGATAAAGGAAAAGAATGTTTGAAACGGTAATAGGTTTAGAGGTACATGCACAATTAAATACAAAAAGTAAGTTATGGTGTGATTGTGCTACAAGTTTTGGAGCAGAAGCTAATACAAATGTATGTCCTACATGTTTAGGTTTACCAGGTGCCTTACCTGTACTAAATAAAGAAGCTGTACATAAAGCAATTCAATTAGGAACAGCAATTAATGCTCCAATCAATAGAAAATCAATTTTTAATAGAAAAAATTATTTTTATCCAGATTTACCTACGGGATATCAAATTTCACAGTTTGAAGTAGCTGTTGTAGATATGGGTGAAGTTATTATTGATTTCCCTGATGGAACTTCTAAAACTATTGGTGTTACAAGAGCACATCTAGAAAATGATGCAGGTAAAAATACACATGCGGGAGATCATAGTAAAGTTGATCTAAATAGAGCTGGAACACCACTACTTGAGATAGTGTCTGAACCAGATATGAGAAGTGCCCAAGAAGCAATTTTATATATGAAAAAATTACACTCAATTGTAAAGTATATTGATATTTCTAATGCAAATATGCAAGAGGGATCATTTAGAGCAGATGTAAATATATCTATTAGACCCAAAGGCGATGATAAGCTTTATACTAGATGTGAGATTAAAAATATGAATAGTTTCAAGTTTATTGAAAAAGCTATTAAATATGAAGTTCAAAGACAAACTGAAGCATGGGAAGATGGTCTTTATGATCAAGAGGTTGTTCAAGAAACTAGACTTTTTGATGTAAATAGTGGTGAAACAAGATCTATGAGAGGTAAAGAGGATGCTGCTGATTATAGGTATTTCCCAGATCCAGATCTTTTACCACTTATTGTAACAGAAGAGATGATTGAAAAGTATTCTGATATTCCTGAACTTCCAGATGCAAAAAAAGATAGATTTGTAAAGGATTTTGGTCTTAAAGAATATGATGCTGGTGTAATTTGTGCTACAAAAGAGATGGCTGCATATTTTGAAGAGATGATGTCTTGTAGTATATCTGGAAAAGCTGCAGCTACATGGCTAACAGTAGAACTTCAAGGAAGATTTACAGAAGCACAAAGCGTTTCAAATTCTCCAGTATCTGCAAAGAAACTTGGAAGCTTGGTAAAAGCTATAGAGTCTAGTGGTATATCTGGAAAAGCTGGTAAAGAGGTGCTGGATTATCTAATGGAAAATGATGATAGTGTAGATGCAGTTATTGAAAAACTTGGACTTAAGCAAGTATCTGATGATGGAGCTATTTTGGCAATTATCGATGAAATTATTGCGGCAAATGAAGATAAAGTAGAACAATATAAAAGTGGTAAAGATAAATTATTTGGATTCTTTGTAGGTCAAACCATGAAAGCATCTAAAGGATCAGCTAATCCACAGATAGTGAATAAATTATTAAAAGAAAGATTAGGGTAGATTTTATGAGTTCTATTTGTGTAATTGGTGCAGGAAAATGGGGACAGGCTTTACACTTTGCACTTTCACAACATCAAGAGTGTTTTATTACAAGTAGAACAAAAAAGGATATTCATAATTTTGTAGATCTAGAAACTGCATTACAATGTGAATATCTTATTATTGCAGTTCCTGCACAATCAATTAGACAATGGTTAAGTGAAAATTTTGTATTTAATAATCAAAAAGTTCTAGTTGCAGCTAAAGGGATAGAAGCTAATACAGGAGCATTTTTACAAGATATTTATGAGCAGTTTGTGCCTCTTGAAAATCTTGGATTTATATCAGGGCCTTCATTTGCTACAGAAGTTATTAAAGGGCTTCCAACCGCACTTGTAATTAATTCTGCTTCTCAAAGTTTTTATAATGAATTTAGTAGATTATTCCCATCGTTTATAAAAACATATTATAGTGATGATGTAATTGGAGCAGAAATAGCTGGTGCTTATAAAAATGTACTAGCAATTGCAAGTGGTATTTGTGATGGATTAGAGTTAGGACAAAATGCACGAGCAAGTTTAATATCAAGAGGACTTGTGGAGATGGCACGTTTTGGTGAATACTTTGGTGCAAAAGAGGAAACATTTATAGGGCTTAGTGGAGCTGGTGATCTATTTTTAACTGCATCTAGTACTTTAAGTAGGAATTTTAGGGTAGGACTAGGACTAGCTGCTGGTAAAAGTTTAGAAACTATTTTAGAAGAGCTTGGTGAAGTGGCTGAAGGTGTTAAGACAAGTGAAGCTATTTATAAACTATCAACACAAAAAAATATCTATACCCCAATAGCAAATGAAGTAAAATTTATGCTAGAAGGGAAGCATCCTAATGAGAGTTTAAAAGATTTACTTACAAGTTAGAATGTATCCCATTCAGAGTCATCAATACTAGCTGATACTTCAATATTTGGCTTTTTTGTTTTAGAAGTTTCATTTGATACTATTTCTGGCACCTTTTTTACCTCATTTATAGATTCTCCTCTAGATAACCTTGCTGCTCTAGTATTTTGAATATCACTAATATCTATATCATCTTTTCCCTCAAACTCTTTTTCATTTACATCATTTACCACTTCTTTTGCAATTTTATCTGTATCAATAGCTATTTGATTTGTATCTATTGCCATGGTTGCATTTGCTTGTGTTGCTTGGTCTAGTTCGCCAATAGCATTATTGATTTGGTCCATACCACTTAATTGCTCTTTAGCTGCACTTGCTACATCATCAATTAATTCTGTTGTATGTACGATATTTTTATCAAGCTCTTCGTAACCTTTAATCATATGGGAAGAGATAGTTTTACCTTCGTCTGATTTTGATTTTGCCTGCTCAACAAGTGTTTTAATATCATTTGCAGCTTTAGCAGATCTTGCCGCAAGATTTCTTACTTCACCTGCAACTACAGCAAAACCTTTTCCTGCTTCTCCTGCTGTTGCTGCTTCAACTGCAGCATTAAGTGAAAGGATATTTGTTTGAAATGCAATTTGGTCAATTGCAGTGATTGCATCAGCAATAGCTGTAGTAGAATCATTTATTTCATCCATTGCTATAGTGGTTTTAGAAGCAAGTTCTTTTCCTGTAGTAGCACTTTGTTTGGTCTCTTGTGCCAGAGTTGCCATAGATTGTGATTTTTCTGTTGTTTGTTTAATAATTGATGTGATCTCTTCAACTGATGCTGCCGTTTCTTCTAGTGATGCAGCTTGTTGATTCATACTTGAACTCATCTGATCAACATTTTCCATAAGAGTATCAGAAAAATCATCTAAAATTAAGCCATTTTTTTTATTATTTACTAGCATCTTAGTAATCGATTCTCCCAACTCATTTACCCCAACAGCAAGTGACTTAACCTGTGCACTCATATTTGAAGTATCTACTTGTACCTTATAATTATATTCTGTATAGTTAGTTAGTGTATTTAAAATAGCTTGTACATTTTTGTAAACTTGATCTAGCATATCATTTACAACATCTTTTAATCTATTTAATTCAGGGTTATGAGAAGACTTTTTAATTCTTGATTTTAGATGACCTCTTTTTACTGCATCTGCAATTTTAGCAGTATTTTCAATTAGGGCTACATCTGACTCTAAATTTTCTTTAATTGCAAGAATGTTTTCATTAATAGCCTTTGCCATAATACCAAGTTCATCATTTGTATTGATTTTAACTGTAGACACATCCTTCTTTTTCCTGTTAAGAAAATTGAAAAAATCAAGAAGACTAAGCTCTATTTTTAAAATATTATTTACAACACTTTTAATTCCCATAAACAGAACTAATGACATTATGATATTTAATATCACCATCATTGGAAGACCTATTTGAATATCTGCAATAATAGATTTAATAGCTTGTGTTGATTGTGCTAGTTGAGTATTGTCCAGAGTAGATATTATTTGATTAGTTTTTATAAATTCATCTTCAATTGCACTAACTTTTTGTACTATGTAAGCCACTAGGATCATTAGTGTGATTAAAATACCTATATTTAATCCATACATTTTTTGTTTGATTGTTAAGTTTTTTAAAAAGTTTTTCATTAGTACCCCTTGCCATTTATATGACATATATAATAACAATTATAATATTAATAGTATATAAATACTATTAATATTATAAAAAGAAAAGTATAGTGTTGCTTAAAGTCTATAGGTATTAGTTATTTAACTTAAATAGTTCTACAAAAGCTTGTGGTATCTTTGAAGGTTTATGATCCTTTAGATATACAACTTTTATTTCCATTTTAAATAAAATTTCATTATTTTGGTCTGTGATAGTTTGTACTAAAGTTAGTGACACTTTTTTTTGTTCAACTACTTGAGTCTCAATATCTAGTAGATCGGCAAATTTAGCACTTTTTATATAATCTGCTTGTAAGCTTTTGACTACAAAAAACTCATTTTCTTGATGGGGTGATAAGCTATTTTTAAAAAATATCTCACTTCGTGCTCTTTCACAAAAGTTTAAATAGTTTGAATGATAAACAACACCACCTGCATCTGTATCTTCGTAATAGACTCTGATTTTCATATTAAATAATTATTTGTTTTAAAATAGATATATTGTTTTTCTGTTCAATGTCATCACTAATCACAAACTTTTTAATATCTTCAGATGTATAGTTATTTGAGTCATATATAAGTACGAAACATTCATCTCCAACTTTAAGGTAGTTGTTTTCTCCAAAATCTGTATAGCTTGTAGCTCCAATAGAGATAATCATTTGACTTGGATAGTTACAATCTTTTAGATGAGAAGATAGGTCTTCAAGTGGTCCATTGTCTTGCTGCTCATTTAACTTTTTAATAATCCAATTTTTTAATTTACCATAGAAATAGTTGTATGTAATGACTGCTGAATCTTGGCCATACATGTGTAGTTGACCATCTCTTTTGATAAATGATGCAATATGGTAAGTATCCATAATACCACCTTGCTCAAATTTATCAATAGCAATTATATGAGATGAGATACCCTTTGTTTGTTTATTCCAGTTTTTTTTCTCTGAAATTTTTTTAGCACCTTGTTTTCGTATAGTTGCATCGTTGTATGCTGTAAAAAAGTTTGGAACTAAATCAATTACTTTAGAATCTTGATATTTTAATTCACATATTAAAGCAACTTCTGGTTCCATTTGTAGGTTGTCATCATGTCTAGGATAAACAAGAGTTTGTGAGTCAAGTGGATATGTACCTAGAAAGCCATCTGAATTTGGTAGATAAAATGGAAAAATACCTTTGGGTGCATTCTCTTCTTCTACTTCTACATTTACAAAATCTGCTGCTTCACCAGCTTGATCTAAATGGTGTGCAAAGTTTCCTGCAATCCCAAACCCAATAAATTCTTTTAAATGACCTTTACTCATATTTTCACTACCTTTAGTTATAATGTCTGTATTATAACTAAAAAGAAGAAAAATAAATATGAATGATCAAATTAAATTAGGCCAGATTAATACACTTAGAATTTTAAGAGAGACAGACAATGGATTGTATTTACAATCTACTAATGAAGACGAGGTATTATTACCAAATCTATATGTAACAAAAGAGATGGAGTTTGATGATACTATAGATGTATTTATCTATACAGATAGTGAAGATAGATTAGTAGCTACTACAGTTAAGCCTCTTGGACTTAAGGATGAATTTGTATTTGCAAAAGTAGTTGATGTTGCTAGATTTGGTGCATTTGTAGATATAGGCCTTCCAAAGGATCTTCTTGTTCCTAAAAATAAACAAAAAAATCCATTTGAATATGGTGATAGAAGAATTATAAGAATTATAGAGGATGAAGAGACAAATAGACTTATAGGTGTTGAAAAAATCACATCTTATTTATCTAATGATACAAGTCATTTTAAGAGAAATGACGAAATTAGTATTATGATTATAGCTCATACTCCACTTGGATATAAAGTAATCATAGACAATAATTATGAAGGTATAGTATATAAAAATGAAGTATTTGAAAAACTTCATACAGGGGATATTAAAAAAGCATATATTAAAGATGTAAGATCTGATGGTAAGATTGATGTATCATTACAGCCAATAGGTTCAAAACAGAGTACAGATGCTGCAGTAGATAAGATAGTTGAGATTTTAGAAAAAAATAATGGATATTTGCCATATACTTCAAAAAGTGATCCAGATTCAATTCAAAAAATATTTGGATTAAGCAAAAAGAATTTCAAAAAATCATTACAAACACTGATCACTGATGAAAAAATAGAGTTAGTAGATGGTGGGATAAAATTAAAGTAGATGGCTCGGAAAAAAGCAAAACTAATTGATTTAAAAAATAAAAATTTAGAATTTACTAGAGATAACTTATGCTATAAATTATTAAGATTTAAAGTTCAAGCTCAAAGTATAGATATTGCAATTTATGAAGATGGTAAGTTTATCAAAGAAGATGAAATGGCATTTGCTCATATTCCAAAAGAGTTAAAGAGGTTGGTTAGGCCTCTTTAATATATTCGCGTTAAATTTTTATATTTAGGAAGTTATGATTAGAATTTATAATTTAATCCAAGATATAATGATGTCATCTTTTCAGCTTCAACAGATGCTTCTAATATAGCATTAGTTAATGAATAAGAAGAACTTCCAAGAGTACCTGATTCAGTAGTAGCAGCAGTAGAATCAGTTAATTTAGCATTACTTCTACTATGTCTTAAACCTAACTCAAATGCTAAATTATTGTCAATTTGTTTTAGTGCACCAACTTGAATACCATATTCAGTACCAGTATTGTTATATCCTAAAATATCTAACTTTCCTTTACCAATGTGTGCACCTACATATGGTTTAAATCCATTTATAGTAGAACCTACAAATTTATCATAATTTAAAGTTGTTGACTTATAAGATATACCATCTACATCATATATATCTCCAGTCTTTACATAATATCTTCCCTCTGTATTAATAATACCAAATTTAAAATTTATATTAGCATCTCTATCAGAGTCACTTACACTAATACTATCACCAGCACTATATGTTGTTCCATCAACAGTAGCTGAACCAGATGTTAGTCCTAGTGTACCTTTAATTGTACTATTTGCACTAGCTATATTAGCTCCTACAAAGAAGTCATTTGCCATTACACTTGAACTTGCTAATAATAAACTAGCGATTAATAAAGATTTTTTCATCTTATATTCCTTTTTTTATTAAATTAATAGGATAATATTTCCTATCTAAAGAAAATTGTATCAAAAAATAATGTCAATCTTATGACATAAATACATTTTATGTATCAAATTGTAAAATTTATAGCACATATTATTCCGAATTTGTTTAATATGATTATTCTTATAATGTTTTATATGAAACTAACACAGCAAGATATGGCAAGAATATTAGAAATTGATCCAAGAACATTACGAAATTGGCGGAAAAATAAACCAAAATTATATGAAATAATAATTAGGGGATTTAATATTGATATTGCTATAGATGAAGCTAAAAAAAATTATGAGAATTTAAAAGAGTGTATAGAGATTAAATAATTATTTTTTAGTTTTTCCTACTAATCCAGCTTCTTCTAAAAATGGACTATGTATGAAATCCATTTTTTTAATTTTATCATATTTTGCGAAGCTAAGATATAAAATATCTTTTGCTCTTGTAACAGCAACATAGAAAAGTCTTCTTTCTTCCTCTAGTGAACCACCTTTACTCATAAGTGTTCGATTAGGAAATCTACCATCCATTAGATCTATTACATATACCTCTTTAAATTCTAAGCCCTTACTGGCATGAATTGATAGTAAATTCACCCCTTCACCCTCACTAAGCTCACCTCCACCTAAGATCATGGCATTTATAAACTTTTGTAAATTAGTATGATGAGTAGCTAAGTGCTTTAAAATTTCAACTTTTCTTTTTACTTTAAATAGAGCACTTTTTTTGATCTCTTCATTTATAGATCCATCTTTTTGTTTGGCTCTAAGTGTACAAATATTATCTACAATTGATTTAAAAAATTGATGATTTTGTATATGATTTATCATAGACTTTGGATTTTTAAGCCTTTTTAGTTCATGTATTATTTGATAAAATTTATATAGAAATATTGCACCATCTTCACTAAGTTTAGGATGTTTTAAAATTGGATTAGCAAAAAATGCCTCGTCAAAATTTAATTTTTTAAATCTACCTATAGATCCTAATTCTGCAAAATCATCAAAAAGACCTAATTGAACATTTTTAATTCTATCAGATTTGTATGGATTTTTGATATTATTATCTGGATGTAAAATCCCTTGAATTATATTTCCATCTCCTAATTTACTTAATGCATCAAAAATCTCTTTGGCAATTGATTTACCAATATTATGACCATATTCTATTAGGTGAATAAATGCCATCATATCATTTTGATTTACCATTAGTACTATTAGATCAAGTACAGCTTTTACCTCTCTTGCATCAAAAAAGCTATGTCCACCTTTTCTTTTTGAGTTTATACCCATATCTCTTAAATTTGCTTCTATACCATCAGCAGTTGAGTTATTTCTATATATTATAGCTATATCTTCATGTGGTGTAGAAGTTTTAGAAATATTTTGAGCTATATATTCATATTGATTATACAGTTCATCAAAAGCGAGTAATTTTGGATGATGAAGATTTTCTTTTCTTACTACTTCTAATTTTTTTTCATATATACGCTCATTATATTCTATAACTTTTGTAGCAAGAGAAAGTATAGGTGCAGTTGATCGATAATTTTTTGTAAGAGTAAATATATTTGTATCTTTATATCTTGTAGAAAATGATGAGATAATACCTATATCACTTCCATTAAAGGCATAGATTGATTGATCATAATCACCTACACAAAATAATGATTTTGGTTTAAATGCATCAAGAAGTTTACCTTGAAGTGGATTTGTATCTTGATACTCATCTACAAGTATCTCTGTAAATTTAAACTCATTTGATTGTAGTTTTTCTATCATCATTAAAAGTAGGTCGTCAAAGTTTACATACCCATATTGTTTTTTTAACTTTTCAAACTCATCAATTACATCTTCATATATTAAAGTATATTCACTATGTTCATTATTTCTATTAATAATCCATTCACTAAATTTTTCATCATAGGTACTATTTAAAAATAATGAGTATATATCATATAAATATCCACCATCATATGGTTTGGCTTCATCATCATATGTTGAGAAAACTCTCTTTTCATATATTGACTTGAAAAGTGTTTTTAGTTCTCTTGGGCTTTTTAGTATTACCTTAGTATTAAGTTGTTTAAGTAGCTTGTAGCTAATTGAATGAAATGTACCAGATAATATTTTTTTAGCTACATCATCTCCAAAATATTTTGCTACTCTACTTACCATTTCAGCAGCAGCCTTGTTTGTAAATGTAAGAAGCATGATATCTTCTGGTTTATTGCCACTATTTAAAAGATGTGCAATTCTACCTACAATAGTAGAAGTTTTACCAGTACCTGCACTAGCTATGATTAGATTATGACCACTTTTGCAAGTAGCCGAGTTAAGTTGTTGTTGATTTAAATTGCTTAAAGGCATTAGAGGATTTAAGAGCCAATTATTATTTGGCTCTTGTGTTTATTTTAAGATAGAAGTTGTTCTATTTTATCAGTAAGTTTCTTTTCTGTAAATCCAAACTTCTCAAAAAGTTCACCAGCAGGACCACTTTCACCAAAGCTTTCCATACCTATTACATGGTCTGCAAATTTGTAGTATTCCATTGCAGTTGCTGCTTCAATAGCCACAACTTTTGTACTTGGATCGATAATAGTATCAATATACTCTTGATCTTGTTCGCAAAGAAGATCAAAACAAGGTACAGAAACAATATTACAAATAATACCTTTTGCTTCAAGTTGACATGCTGTAAATAATGCTAGCATCACTTCACTTCCAGATGCCATAAGTGTTGTATTGGCATTTTCCCTTTTTGTTAGAAGGTATCCACCATTTTCTACATCACCATGTACTTTTTGTGGTTTTAATGTTTTTAATTTTTGTCTTGAACATACAAATGCAGTAGGAGCAGGCATAGTTAAAGCTTTTTCCCAACATTTTATATTTTCACTTGCATCTGCTGGTCTAAATGTATAAAAGTTTGGGATTGCTCTAAATTGTGATAATTGTTCAATTGGTTGGTGTGTAGCACCATCTTCACCAACACCAATAGAATCATGAGTCCATACAAAGTGTTGCGGAATATTTGCTAGTGCAGCTACTCTAGCTGCTGGCTTTAAATAGTCTGAGAAGATAAAGAATGTAGCAGAAAATACTCTATATAAACCATATAAGTTCATAGCATTTGCAATTGCTGCCATTGAGTGTTCTTTAATTCCAAAGTGAATATTTCTACCTTTTGGAAAGTCTCCAAGACCTGTTAAGTCAGTTTTATTTGATGGTGCAAGATCTGCTGATCCACCTAAAAATGATGGTACAGCTTTTGCAATAGCATTTAAAATTTTATGATTTGAATCTCTTGTAGCTACTTCACTTCCAGCTTCAAATTCTGGATATACCACTTTTGAATAATCAGGATTTAGAAGTGCTGTTAAAGTTTCATTTTGCTCACTTAAAGGTAAATCTTTTCTTACAAGTTTATCCCAAGCTTTAGATTGTAATGCACCAGTTTCTTTTTTGTCAAATGCATCTTTTACATCTTGAGGTACTACAAAAGATTGTTCTGGGTCAAATCCAGCTTTAGCTTTTGAAGCAGCAAGCTCATCAGCTCCTAAAGGTGCACCATGAGTATGATGAGATCCTTCCATAGTAGCCGCACCTTTACCAATAGCAGTTCTTGCTATAATTAGTGTTGGTTTATCACTATTTCTAGAGCTTGTTAAAGCATTTTCTATAGCATCAAAATCATGACCATCGATAGTAATTACATCAAAGTTAATAGCTTCAAATCTTTTTGCAACATCTTCACTCCATGCAATTGAAATATCACCTTCAATTGTAATATCATTTGAATCATATATTAGTGTCATATTTGAAAGATTTTGATGACCGGCAGTTGAAAGTGCTTCATAAGAGATACCTTCTTGAAGATCACCATCACCACATAAACAATATACATGATGATCAATTACATCAGTATGATCTGTATTTAAAGAAAATGCTGCATACTTTGAAGCCATAGCAAAACCTACAGCATTTGCAACACCTTGACCTAATGGTCCAGTTGTAATCTCTACACCATGAGTATGACCAAATTCTGGATGTCCAGGAGTGTTTGATCCAGTTTGTCTAAATTGTTTCATATCTTCAATGCTTACATCAAATCCCCAAAGATGTAGTAGTGAATATACCATAGATGAAGCATGACCACCAGAGAATACTAATCTATCTCTATTTAGCCATGAAGAGTTTGATGGATCAAGTTTAAGATGTTTACTTAATACAGTAACAATATCAGCCATACCCATTGGAGCACCTGGGTGTCCTGAGTTTGCTTTTTGTACCATATCGGCAGCTAAAAATCTTATAGTATCAGCTTGTTTTTGTAAAAGTTGTTTTGACATATTTATATCCTCTTTTTTAAAATCTTTTTATATCTATGACGAAGAAAATGATTAATTATTTAACTTTTTCTGTGTATTC
>CAZWLA010000016.1:14088-28508 GCA_964633845.1 uncultured Arcobacteraceae bacterium
TTTTTATATCTATGACGAAGAAAATGATTAATTATTTAACTTTTTCTGTGTATTCGCCAGTACGAGTATCACACTTAACCATATCACCTTCAACAATATGGAATGGTACTTGAACAACAGCACCACATTCTAATGTAGCTGGTTTTTTACCACCTTGAGAATCACCTTTGAAGTTAGGTGGAGTTTCTACTACTTTCATCTCAACACTTAATGGTGCTTCAACAGTAATTGCTTCACCGTTGAAGAACATCATATCTACATTCATACCATCGATGATCCATTTTTCTGTATCACCAACTTGATCATATGTTAGACCAATTTGATCATAAGTTGTTGTATCCATAAATTGAAGCATCTCACCATCATCATATAAAAACTGCATAGTTTTTTGTTGAAGGTCAGGTGTATCAAATTTATCACCTGCATGGAAAGTTTTTTCAATAGTTTTACCATTTATGTAATTCCAAATCTTACATCTTACAAATGCCGCACCTTTACCTGGTTTAACATGTGCGTAGTCAGTAATTTTATATGGAATACCATCAAGTTGTATCTTAAGACCTTTTTTTAAATCACTCATTCCTAATGCCATAATATTCTCCTTATATTTGTACAAAGCAAACAGATGTTGCTGCTTCTAAATTTTCTAATTTACTTAATGTTTGTGTATCAACTTCATCATCTACTAAAATTACGGCTAATGCACCTGTATCATGACGTCCTAGTCTAAAGTCAGAAATATTAATATCATTATCACCTAATGTTTTACCAACTTCACCAATTACTCCAGGAACATCTGAATTTGTAACTAAGATCATTTTTCCTGATGGTTCAATATCCATCATAAAGTCGTTAATTGAGATAATTCTTTGTACATCTTCATTAAAGATAGTACCATTTACGCTATTTACAGCATTGTTTGTAGTTATTTTTACACTAACTTTATTTTTATATCCACTATTATTCGCTACTTTATTAGCATCTAGCTTAATATCTTTTTCACTTGCAATAAATGTAGCATTTACATAGTTAATCTTTTCACCACTTAGTGCAGTTGTAAGTGCTCCAACAGTTGCAAATGTATTTAGTGAGTCTAGATAATCTCCAATTTCGCCTTCTGCTTCAATCTTAATAGATTTAATTGCTGATTTATCCATTTGTGAGATTAAAAAAGCCATCTTTTGAGTTAATTCTAAATAAGGCTTTACAAATGATGGAATTTTTGATTCATCAATTGGTAAATTTAGCGCATGAGGGTATCCAATACCACGAGCAGCCTCAATAGCATTTTGGGCAGCTTGTGTAGCAATTTTATATTGTGATTCAACTGTATTTGCACCAAGGTGAGCTGTCACAATAATATTTGGTAAGTCTAATAATGGATGATCTGTTGCTGGTTCTTTTTTAAATACATCAATACCAGCCATTGCAATTTTACCTGATTTTAGGTTATTATATAAGGCATCTTCATTATATAATCCACCTCTAGCACAGTTAATTAAAATCACACCATCTTTCATCTTGGCAATCTCTTTTTCATCAATCATATCAAGTGTTTCTTCATTTTTTGGTGTATGGATAGTGATAATATCACAATCTAAAATATCATCAAAGTTTGTAGTATATTTTATATCCAAATCTGTGGCTTTACTTGAATCAATATAGGGGTCATATGTAACAACATCCATCTCAAAGCCTTTTGCTCTAAGTGCAACTCTATGACCAATGTTACCAAATCCAATTACCCCTAACTTTTTACCGTATAGCTCTTGACCATACCAATCTTCCCTTTTCCAGATTCTTTGATCTTTTAATTGAGCATGAGCAAATGGCATTTTTCTCATACAAGAAAGCATATGTGTCATAGTTAATTCAGTTGCTGCTAATGTATTTGCAGTTGGTACATTCATAGCAATTACACCTTGTTTACTACATCCATCCATATCTACATTATCATATCCAACACCAGCTCTTACAACTGCTTTTAGATTTTGTGCTGCATCTAAAAACTTTTGATCTACATCTGTAGAACTTCTAGTGATACAAACATCTGCATCTTTAATTACATCTAATAAGGCTGTCTTGTCAATATCTGCAGCATATACATAGTTAATATCACTTGTTGTTTTTAAAATCTCTAAACCACTTTCGTGGATATGATCACATACAACTATTGTGTGTTTATTCATGAAGTTTCCTTGTGAAATTATTTTATAAGTTATGTTAAACTAAAAATAACTTATTATCTTTAGTTTAACATAAACAGTGGCTTTAGTTAGCCACCGTTAGTAGTTTAGGACTATCTTCCTAATTGACCTTTTAGTGCATCACCAAAAGTCATAGATGTATCATCATTTACAGTTTTTAGAAGTTCTCTTTCTTGTTGAGATTCTAATCTTTTGATTGATAACCTGATTTTATTTCTTTGTGTATCAATATTTACGATTACAGCTTCAATTTCATCACCAACATTAGCTTCATCTTTTTCAAATGGTCCAAAGTCTTCAGTTCTTACTAGTGCATCAATATTGTCATTTAACTTTACAAACATACCAAAATCTTTAAAGTCTTTGATAGTTCCTTTTACAATTGATCCAACTGGATTTTCATTTTGGAATGCTTTTACTGGAGAATCAGACAAGCTCTTTGTACTTAAAGAGATATTTTCTTTATCTTGGTCAATTCTAATGATCTTAACTTCAACTTCATCACCTTTTTTATAAAGATCTTTACAGTTAACACCTTTATCCCAGCTTGCTTCTTCATTGTGAAGTAATCCATCAACTTCACCTAAGTTGATAAATGCACCAAAGTCAGTAACTGTTACAACTTTACCAGTCATAGTATCACCAGCTTTATGAGTTGCTGTAAAGTTAGCAAATGGTTTTGGTAATAGAGATTTTAAAGATACTCTTAATCTTCTTTTATCAGCATCTAATTCAATTACTTGTACATTGATCTCATCACCGATATTTAAAACGTCTTTAGGGTTTTTAAGGTTTTTGTTCCAAGAGATTTCTGAAATATGAAGAAGACCTTCTACATCATTTCCTAAATCAACAAATGCACCATAAGATTCAAAGTTAGAAACAGTTACACCAATTGTATCACCAGCTTCTAATTGATCTCTCATCTCCTCCCATGGATTTGGAAGACAGGCTTTAATTGATAAAGAGATATGACCTTTAGTGTCATCATACTTTAAAACTTTAACTTCAACATTATCACCTTCTTTGTAGTATGAAGATGGGTTTACAGGACCTTTGTAAGAGATCTCATTATAGTTACATAGTCCATCAATTCCACCTAGGTCAATAAACATACCATAGCTAGTAATCTTTTTAATAGTACCAACTACTGGATTATCATCAGCCATTAATTTTTTGATTGTTTCCTCTTTGATAGCTTTTTTAGCTTCAATAAGAACTTTTCTAGAAATTACAATTGAGTTTTGATCAGGATTTACTTTAAGTACTTTTGCTTCAACTTTTTTACCAAGTGCATTATCTGCTTTTAAGTATCCGTGTCCCATTGGCATAAAGTATTCTAAACCATTATCATCTTTTACGGTGAATCCAGCTCTTCTTTTTACAAAAGTTACTACACCATTTACAATTACATTTTCTGGCTCTTCACCATGCTCTTTAAAGAATGCATCAACAAGCTCTTTTTGTAAAACTTTTTGATGAGAGATAGAAGGTCTTTCACCTCTAAAACCACTCATCATTACTGGTAATGTGTCACCAACATTGTATTTTAATTCACCATTAGCTGTAGTGATTTCAGAAATATTAAGTTTACCTTCAATCTTTTGACCAACATCTACTAATACATCATCACCATTAATCTCAACGATTACACCATCTACTACTGTGTTGCTAGTTGTCTTTTTTTCACTCTCCTCAAACATTGCTGCGAAGTTTTCATCTTCACCAATCTCTATATCTTCAATTCTCATTGTTACCCTTTTTCGTATACGTTTTAATATTAGCGTACATTTTACAAAAAAGATGCTTTTAATTTGATGAAGTGATTTAAATAAGTTTAAATTTGATTAATTTTGTCCATAACTTTCTGAATAATCCAATCAGGAGTAGATGCACCAGCTGTCACACCGCAAATATGTTTATTTTCAAACCATGATAAATTGATGTCTTTTTCATCTTCTATTAGAAAACTATCTTTACATTGCTCTTGTGAAATATAAAAAAGTTGCTTGGTATTTGAAGAGTTTTTACCACCTATAATAAGCATAATATCCACTTTTTTAGATAGCTCTTTTGTAGCTGCTTGATTTTCAAATGTTGCATCACAAATAGTATTAAAAACTCTAACTTCCTTATATTTTAATATAAGATTATTTACAATCTCTAAATATTCCTCTTTTTTTCTTGTAGTTTGTGCAACAGTTGCAACTTTGTCATATTTTAATACTATGGTATCTAATTCACTTACTTTAAGTATTGTATGTACATCACTTTGATCTTTCCCATAACTTCTTACACCTTTTACCTCTGGATGGTTTTCATCTCCAAATATTACTATTGAATATTTTTCTTCAGACATATTTTTAACTATTTGTTGAGGAGTGGTTACAAATGGACAAGTTGCATTAATGATTTTTGCATCTTGTTGCTTTAGCATTTTTAGATCATCTTTTGGGATACCATGAGTTCTTATTATTACAGTATCATCCTGTTTTACCTCATCTAGCGAATGATAAAGTCCTACATCAAAATCATTTTTTAATCTATTGATCTCATTTTGATTATGTATCAAAGGACCCATTGTGGAAGAGTTTTTATGATTTTGAGCTATATTTATAGCTCTTTTAACTCCAAAGCAAAAACCATAATGACTCGCAAGTTCTACTTTCAATTGTATTCCTATTTTTTTATCTAAGTGATTCTAGAATTTGAGTAAAATTTGGAAAAGAAGTTTCAATACATTGAGTATCCTCTATATCCATTCCACATACTAGACCAGCAATTGCAAAGCTCATTGCAATTCTGTGGTCACCATGAGAGTTGATAGTAGCTTTGTTTAAAGTTGATCCACCATTGATCTCATAACCATCTTCAAACTCTGTAAACTCTACACCACAAAGCTTTAATGAATTTACAACAGCAGAGATTCGATCTGATTCTTTAACTCTTAATTCTTCTGCATTTTTTACGATACTTTTTCCATTAGCAATAGACATGGCAATAGAAAGTGCTGGTAGTTCATCAATAAGCCATGCAATATTTTTACTTACTTCTACACCATTTAGTTCATTATATTCAACAATAATATCCCCTAATGGTTCATAAATATTTTCAATCTCAATATAAGAGATTTTTGTACCCATTTTTTCTAAAACTTTATAGGCTTCTATTCTTGTTGGATTTAAAGTAACATTTTTTAAAGTAACTTTTGAGTTTGGTGTAATTGCTGCGGCAACTGCAAAGAAAAATGCACTTGATGGATCAGTAGGAACTGTTATATTTAGGGGTTTAAGTGGTTTAGATATTGGATTTATTTTAATCCAACCATCACTTTGTGTTGAAATATCAACACCCATTCCACTAAGCATTCTTTCTGTATGGTCTCTTGAAAGTAAATTTTCTTTATAGTAGCTTGGTTCATCACCTCTTAAAGAAGCTAAAATTAACGCTGATTTTACTTGTGCAGAGTCAATTGGTGAATGATACTTAAAAGAGTTTAGCTTTGCACCTCTTATATGTAGAGGTGCTTTATTACCATCTTCTCTACCGTCAATTGAAGCCCCAATGTCTCGTAGTGGATTTACTACTCTTTTCATTGGTCTAGATCTTAGGTATTTGTCACCAGTTAATACAAAGCTACCATCAATGCCAGCTAATAATCCAGCATATAGTCTCATACCCGTTCCTGCATTTCCACAGTCTAAAACATCATCTGGCTCACTTAATTTTTCAGGTGGTGTTATAACTATTGTATCACCATTATCATCAATTTGTGCACCTAGTTTAGCTGCAATATTTAGTGAATCCATCGTATCCTCACCTCTTAAGAAGTTTTGAATAGTAGATGGTTGATCACTTAAGAGCGAAAACATGGCACACCTATGTGATATTGATTTATCACTTGCTATATTGTCAATTACTATATTAAATGGTTTGTTTAGTGCTTCAATAGTTAACTTTTGCATTTTAAACCTCTCTAAGACCTATATTTAATTTATCTTTTAGTTGAGCTAAAACTCTATCAGTGATAGAATTTATCTCTACCTCTTCCATAGTTTTTTCATCAGATTGCAGAACAAATTGTATTGTTAAGCTTTCATGATCTCCAAGCTTTTGGTCACTATATATATCTATTAAATTAAATTGTTTAATCTCTTTAATATTTAAAGTATTAATATATCTCTTGATCTGCTTGTACTTTAGATCTTTTGGCGCAATAATACTTAAGTCTCTTTTCGATGCCTGATATTTTGATATATCACTAGCTAATATTAAATCATCACTAATAGCATTAAAGTCAATTTCTGCGATAAATGTATCATCTATATCAAAATCTTTTGCCACGCTAGGGTGTAGCTTAGAGATGTATCCTATTGTCTTTCCATTTTGTATGATATTTCCATTTTGATATGGATGTATAAAGGTATTATCTAAACTTTTCATAGGTTCTAATTCAAACTTACCAATTACATTTGATACATTATTTGCAAATGTAAATAGATCCATAGCTTCTGGCTTTGCCTGATTTGAAACATCTTCATCCTCTTTAAAACCACTATGTACAAAGGCTATCTTTTTAGATTCACTTCTATTTTTATCAAATACAACACCATTTTCAAATAGTGCCACTTTATTATAACCATACTTATAATTGTTACTAACGGCCTCGATCATATTTAAAAGTAAGGTTGTTCTAAATGTATTTAGTTCTTTTGTGATTGGGTTAGTGATATCTTTTTTGCTAGATACAATTGGAAAGTTATATTTCTCTAGAGATTCCTTTGAAGTAAATACATATGATATAGCTTCATAAAAACCATTTGAGATGGCTTGTTGTCTAATTTTATTTTTTTTAACTAATGAATTGGAAGTAGCATTAATCCTATTGTCTTCAGCGATTACTAGTGGCTTAGATTGAATATTATCAATACCTATAATTCTTACTATCTCTTCAGTAATATCAGCAATATTTATAATATCATGCCTAAATAGTGGAACAGTAATACTTAGTAGTTCATTGTGTGATACTTTTACTTTGAATCCAAGCGATTCAAGAATTTGTACAATTTTAGTCGTTTCTATCTCTTGACCAATAATAGAGTGAATTTTGTGTAATGGAGTATTGATTATTGTAGCTTGTTTATCAGGTGTAATATGCTTAGTACTTTTATGAATTTTTACACCACATTTTGAAAGAATAGATTGGAAGTACTCTGTCCCAAAATCTAAATCATACTCACTACCTCTTGAGCTTCTGTAATATATCTCATCTGTTTTTATTTTTGTATCAAATACTTTTGTAGCTAATTGGATTGGATCAGTATATAGTGCAACAATTAAAACCTTATGAATATTACTATTTTCATTTTCTTTTAGTACAACATCATTTGAGTTAATTGCTAATGTAGTGATCTCTTCATTACTATAAAGACAATCAAATCCTTGATTGTTTTTCTTAACATTTAGTTTGCAAAGACTGTAGTCATCTTTTTCTAACTTATGTGCAATCATATCAAATAATACACCAGTAGAGTGTGTAGCATAAGCTGCGATAGTTAACGCGCTATTGTTACTGTTGTAGCAAGATGCAATAGCAGTTCTAAGTGAATAAAGAACTGGTAATTTATATTGAGTAAAATCAGCTGAACTTAATGCTAATCTTGTATCAATCTCACCTTCTGTAGATATATTTAAAATTTGTCCTAGAGTAATATCTGTATAGTCTATTTTAGGTATAAAATTCTTCATCTTTATATTGAAATATGCACTAAGATCTCTAGCAACACCATGTATACTTAGGCAATCACCTCTATTTGCAGTAAGTTCAATCTCAATAATTTCATCATCTAAAGCTTTAAAAGTATTTAAATTAGTACCAAGTACTAATTCTCCAATTGACTCATCTAATACCAAAATCCCATCATTTGTAGCTGGTAATCCTATCTCACTACTACTACAAATCATACCAAGAGATTCAACACCTCTTAGTTTGGCTTTTTTAATCTTGAAATCATCACTTAATGTTGTACCTACAGTTGCTACAGCAACAGTTTGACCTGCTGCTATATTTTTAGCACCACATACTATTTGAACTTTTTCATCACCTAAGTTAACTTGACATACATTTAATTTATCAGCATCTGGATGTTTTTCACATGCTTCAACATATCCAACTTTTACACCATTTGCAATCTCAATCTTTTCTGTACTATCAACTTCAAGTCCTATAGAATTAAGGGCAATACAAATTTCATCTGTAGATATTTTTGAAATATCTATAAATTCATTTAACCAATTTCTTGTAATAATCATTTTGCTGATCCTTTAAATTGCTCTAGTAGTCTAATATCGCTTTCAAATAAAGATCTAAGATCTCCAATTTTGTGAATAAGCATTGCAAATCTTTCAATTCCTAATCCAAATGCATAGCCACTTACTTTATCATAACCTACTGCTTTAAATACATTTTCATCAACTATACCACAACCAAGAACTTCTAGCCATCCTGTATGAGAACAAACTCTACATCCAGCACCTTTACAGAAGATACATGAGATATCAACTTCTGCTGATGGTTCTGTAAATGGAAAAAATGATGGTCTAAACCTAACATCAACATCACCAAACATATGTTGTAAAAATTCTTCCATTACATGTTTTAGATTTGCAAATGATATTTTGTCTTCTTTATCTACTACAAGACCTTCTATTTGACTAAACATAGGAGTATGAGTAAGATCAAAATCCCTTCTAAATACAGTTCCTGGAGCAATCATTCTAATCGGTGGCTTTGTATTCATCATTGTTCTAATTTGAACAGGAGATGTATGTGTTCTTAATACAAATCCATCATTGCAATAAAATGTATCTTGCATATCTCTTGCTGGGTGAAATTTTGGAAGATTTAATGCTTCAAAGTTATGAAAGTCATCTTCTACTAGCGGACCTTCTTCAACAGAAAAATTTAGGTTCTGGAAGTAAGTTGTAATCTTATCCATTGTGTCTGATACTGGATGAGTTGCACCTATATTTGATTTTGGACTAAATTTTGTTACATCTAGTTGCTCTTTTTTTAACTTTTCATCAAGTGCTAAAGTCATTAGTATAGTCTTTTTACTATCAATAGCTTGAGTAATTTGTGCTTTTTGTTTATTTAGGTTTTGTGCAAATGCTTTTTTCTGATCATTTGCTACATCTTTCATCTTAGCAAATTCTTGTGTAAGTACACCCTTTTTACCAAGTATATCAATTCTTATTTGCTCTAAATTTTCTAGTGAATCAGATGATTCAATATTTTCTAGCCATTCTTGTACCAAGAAGCTCTCCTATTTAAGACAAAAGTCTTATATTATTATAATTTATAGCGATTATACCTAAAGGCTTATTATAGTTTGGTTATACTATTTATATCAAAATAAGAGGAACTAATTATGTGTATTTTTTGTAAAATCATTGATGGTGAGATACCAAATAAAACTATTTTAGAGGATGAAAATTTTTTGGCGTTTGAAGATATAAATCCAAGTGCAAAAATTCATGCATTAATCATACCAAAGGTTCATATTCAATCTTTTAATGAGATGACTCCCAATATTATGGCTTCTATGACAACATTTATTCAAGAAGTTGCTTTAACTCTTGGAGTGAAATCTGATGGATACAGACTAATTACAAATATTGGTAAAATGGGTGGACAAGAGGTTGAACATATCCATTTTCATATGTTAGCTGGGGAACAGTTAGGTCCACTATATAAAAAATAATGTCTAGAAGACTACTAGCTGAATGGGAAGAGCAAAGTGCTATACAACTTTGCTTTCCACACTTAAATACTGATTGGGCAGATATGTTAGATGAGATGCTACAGGTATTTGAAACTATTGCTAATACTATATCAAAATATCAAAAATGTATAGTTTGTTATGAAGATGAAACAACAATACAAAATATTAAAAATAATTCAAATATAATTTTTAAAAAAGTTAATAGTAATGATACTTGGTGTAGAGACTTTGGTGCTATTACAATTGAAGAAGATAGTAAAAAGCAGCTTTTAGATTTTGTATTTAATGGTTGGGGTAAAAAGTTTGATGCAACACTTGACAATAAAATAAATAAAAAAATATTTAATGATATTAAATCAATTGATTTTGTACTTGAAGGTGGATCAATTGATACAAATGGTAATGGTGTAATCTTAACTACATCAAGTTGTTTATTGGAAAAAAATAGAAATCCTTTATCATCAAAAGCTCAAATAGAACAAAAATTAAGTGAATATTTAGGTGCTAAAAAAGTACTTTGGCTTGAGCATGGATTTCTTGAAGGGGATGATACAGATTCACATATAGATATGTTGGCACGCTTTGTAAATAAAGATACTATTGTATATGTTAGTTGTGATGATAAAGATGATATACATTATGAAGAACTATTAAAAATGGAAGATGAACTAAAACAAACAAAATTTGAGTTAGTAGCGTTACCTTGGATAGGTGCAAAATATTATGATAGAAAAAGATTACCGGCTAGTTATGCTAACTTTTTAATTATAAATGGTGCAGTTCTAGTTCCTACATATGATGATGACAATGATCAAAAAGCTTTGGATATTTTTAAAAAATTATTTCCAACTAGAAATGTAATAGGGTGTGATTGCAGTAAGATTATAAGGCAGCATGGAAGTTTACACTGCCTTACAATGCAATATTATTAGCTAGTATTAAACTACGAAGTAATCTCCATCAAAACTAACCATAGAATAGTTTCTATCTCTACCTAGTGCTTCTTTTAGATTATCGATTGTTAGATACTCTAGACTATCAGCTTCAACATATTCTTGAACTTCATCTTTAGTCATTCTAGCATTTATTAATTCCTCTTTTGTAGGTGTATCTATACCATAAAAACAAGGATGTTGAATCATTGGAGATGCAACTCTAAAGTGAACTTCAGCTGCACCTGCATCTTTTAGCATTTTTACAATTCTTTTAGATGTAGTACCACGAACTATAGAATCATCAATAACAACTAGTTTTTTGCCTTCTATTAGAGATCTCATTGGTGAAAGTTTCATTTTTACTTTCATATTTCTCATAGCTTGTGTTGGCTCAATAAATGTTCTACCTACATAGTGGTTTCTAATGATTCCAAGTTCAAATGGAATTCCAGATTCTTTAGCATAACCAAGAGCTGCTGGTACACCACTATCTGGAACTGGAATTACCATGTCTGCATCAAGTATAGCTTTATCATTTCTTGCTAGAATTGCTCCCATACTTTCTCTTGTAGCGTAAACATTTTTACCATCAATATCACTATCTGGTCTTGCAAAATAGATATATTCAAATGCACATGGTCTAAATTCAGCAGTTTCATTAAGCATAATTGATTCAGGTTTAGAAGTTTTGTTACTAAAGATTAACATCTCTCCTGGCTTCACATCTCTAATAAATTGGGCATCTACAAGATCAAAACAACATGTCTCACTTGCTACTATATATCCACCACTTTTTAATTTACCTAAGCTTAATGGTCTAATACCATGAGGATCTCTAACTACAAATAGTTTAGATCTACTTTGTATGATAAAATTATAGGCACCTTTAACTTTTGTAAGTGATTTAGTGATTCTATCTCTTAGTTTATTTTGTGAAGATTTTGCAATTAAGTGGATTAAATTTTCAGTATCCATACCCGTTTGAAAAATAGAACCTTCATCAATTAGTCTTTGTCTAACTTCATTTTTATTTACTAGGTTACCATTGTGAACAATTGATATTTCACCTAGTTTATATTTTGCTTGGATTGGTTGAGCATCAAATGTTGATTCACTTCCAGCAGTTGAGTATCGATTGTGACCAATAGCCATATTTCCTTTTAATACTTTAAATGCCTCTTCATTATATACATCTCTAACGTATCCTCTACCTTTAATTGTATATATTTTTTTGCTATCATCACCACCACTACTAATACCAGTAGCTTCATGCCCTCTATGTTGCATTGCAAAAAGCGCAGCAGATGCTAATTTTGCAGCATCATCATTTCCATATATTCCAACTATTGCACACATATTATATTTATCCTTATAGACCTAAACAGTCATTTATTGAGTATAGTCCAGCTTCTTGGTTTACAAGCCATTTAGCTACTTTAATTGCACCTTTAGAAAAAGTATTTCTAGCAGTTGCTGTATGGTTTAATTCTATAAATTCACCATCATTATAAAAGCCTGCAGTATGACGTCCAACAATATCTCCACCTCTTAAAGCCATTACACCAATTTCATCTTTTGTTCTTGCTCCAATTACACCATCTCTACCAGAGATTCTTACTGCATCTAAATCAAGATCTCTAGCAGTTGCTGCATGTTCTGCTAAAGTTAAAGCAGTACCACTTGGTGAGTCTACTTTATGTCTATGATGTTGCTCCACAATTTCACAGTCAAAATCTGCTAAAGTTTTTGATGCAAGTGCCACAAGCTTATTTAATACTGCAACACCTAAGCTCATATTTGTAGCATAAAGTATAGGTACTATCTTACTAGCTTCAAATAAAAGATTCTTTTGATGCTCATTAAATCCAGTAGTTGCAATCACAAGAGGTGCACCACCACCATTTTTTATAGTTGTTTCAAGTAGCTCTTCTGTCGCAGCTGGTGCTGAAAAGTCAATTACTACAGCAGATGCATTTAAAAATGCTTGCATATCATTTGTTACTAATGTATCTTGTGGTAATTGTTTTTTAAGTTCATCAAATACATGTACTGCTGAAACTTTTGCTAGTTCATCATTTTCTAAATCATCGATTAGAAGTGAACCAACTCTACCAGTACTTCCTAATATTCCAATGTTTAACATAAATTTTTCCTTTTTAATTTAAATATTCTATAGCACTTAATGCTGCTGTAGCACCATCGCTAGCTGCACATACTACTTGTTTTGGTGCTTGGATTCTAATATCTCCAGCTGCAAATAAACCAGAAGTTGTTGTTTTCATAGATAAATCTACAATAACTTCACTATTATCATTAAGATCACATAAGTATGATCCATCTTCTTGCTTTAAAGATTCATTTAAAACATCACGTCCAACAAATACAAATATACCAGGTACATCTAATTTACTAATGTCACCTGTAGTATTGTTTTTGATATTTAATCCAGTCATACCTGTATTGTCACCTAATATTTCATCTATACTAGAATTTAGTATAAGTTCAATATTTGGTGTATTTTTCATATGTTCAATTGTATTTGGTGCTGCTTTAAATGTATCTTTTCTATGTATAACATGAACTTTAGAGCATATTTTAGATAGATACATAGCTTCTTCAACTGCTGTATCTCCACCACCAAGTACTGCTACCTCTTTGTCTTTGTAAAAAAAGCCATCACATGTAGCACAAGTTGCTACACCTTTACCAAAAAAGTTATCTTCACCTTTTACATCTGCTTTTTTTGGTACAGAACCAGTTGCAACAATTACAGATCTTGATTCTTGCGTAGTTCCATCCACTAATGTTAATGTAAAAATATTATTAGATTTAGTAATTTTTGTTACCTCATTCATCTCATGTTTAAGACCAAACTTTTGGCATTGTTCAGGCCAATCTTGCATAAGATCCATACCTGTAACTACCTCTTTTTGTCCTGGATAGTTTTCGATTTCACTACTTTGAGTAATTTGCCCACCTGGGAATCCCTTCTCAAACATAGTTACATCTTTTAATCCACCACGAGTAGAATATAATCCTGCAGTAAGTCCTGCTGGTCCACCACCAATAATTGCTAAATCTAACATTTTATTTTATACCTTTATAATAACTAAAAATGGCAAGATTATTTAACCTTGCCATTTTTTAGTTTGCTAATCTAAAATCTAGATTAAAGAGTTTAATTTTTCTTCAAATTGTGCTTTAGAAGCAGCGCCAACCATCTCATCAACTTTCTCACCATCTTTTAAAAATACGATAGTTGGGATTGATCTAACACCAAACTTAACTGCTAAGTCTTGCTGCTCATCAGTGTTTACTTTACAAATGTTTGCTTTACCATCAAAATCTTCAGCTAGCTCATCAATTACTGGAGCGATCATTCTACAAGGTCCACACCATGGAGCCCAGAAGTCTACTAAAGAAACACCTTCTTTTGTAGTTGCTTCAAAGTTTTCATTTGTTAATTCAATATATTTACCCATATTTAATTCCTT
>CAZWLA010000017.1:0-11734 GCA_964633845.1 uncultured Arcobacteraceae bacterium
AATATCTACTTTTAAACTATTTAGCTTTGTAGGATTATTAGTAAGCAGTTTTATCTTATCAATCTTATAGTAGTCAAATATAAAATCAACTATATCATATGTTCTTTCATCATCTGCAAATCCAAGCTGATGATTTGCTTCAACAGTATCAAGACCTTCATCTTGTAAATTATATGCATTTACCTTATTAAGTAGCCCAATATCACGCCCTTCTTGTCGCAAATATAGTACCATACCATGATTAACACCTATAAAATCTAAAGCATAGTTCAACTGTGCTTGACAATCACATTTAATACTACCTATTGCATCTCCAGTTAAACATTCACTATGAATTCTAACTTTTGGAATCTCATCAAGTTCTTCTGTGAATATCACCAAATGTTCTTTAATACCTTCTTTAAATGATTGAATTAAAAATTTTCCGTGTGTTGTTGGTAGTTTTGCTACTTTGGATACTTCTATACTTAGCTTGTTAGCTTTTATCATAAATCTTTAACCCTTAATTTGTTAATATATCGGATATTTTAGCAAATAAAGGCAAATAAAGTGTTTAAAAGATTTAGAAGATTAAGAACAAATGAAACAATAAGAAATTTAGTAAGGGAAACTATACTTACACCAAATGATTTCATGTATCCACTTTTTGTAAAAGAAGGTACAAATATTAAAGATGAAGTATCATCTATGCCTGGTGTTTTTCAAATGTCTATTGATGAGATTGTAAAAGAGTGTGGACAAATTCAAAAACTAGGACTAAATACAATTATTTTATTTGCTATACCTGATGTAAAAGATAGTGTAGGAAGTGAATGTTTATGTACCAATTCAATAATAGCAAGAACTATTAAAGCTATTAAAGAAAAATATCCAAATATGTATATTGCTACTGATCTATGTTTTTGTGAATATACAGACCATGGTCATTGTGGAATTATGGATCCAAAGACACAAAGTGTAGATAACGATGCTACACTTGAGATTTCAGCACAACAAGCAATAGTTCATGCAAAAGCAGGAGCTGATATGATTGCACCAAGTGGTATGATGGATGGTATTATTGAAGTTTTAAGAGAAGCACTTGATAAAGAAGGTTTTGTAAATCTTCCAATTATGTCATACTCTACAAAATTTGCTAGTGCATTCTATGGACCATTTAGAGATGTAGCAGAATCAACTCCAAGTTTTGGAGATAGAAGAACATATCAGATGGATGTGGGGAATAGGCTTGAAGCTATTGAAGAATCACTTGAAGATGAAAGACAAGGTGCTGATATCCTTATGGTAAAACCTGCACTAAGTTTCCTTGATACTATTAGAGATATTAGAAACAATACAAACTTACCAATTGCAGCATATAATGTATCTGGCGAATATGCAATGCTAAAGCTTGCAGGTGAAAATGGCTTAATTGATTATGACAAAGTTATGATGGAAAAACTCCTATCTATGAAAAGAGCTGGGGCAAATATCATTATTACATATCATGCAAAAGAAGCTTGTAAACTTCTTCAAGGAAACTAAATAGATGAGACATTTTTTAACATTAGCCGATTATTCAAAAGAAGAGATTCTTGAGATTAATAAATTAGCCATTCAAATTAAAAAAGAGACAAAGTCAAAGATATTCAAACCGTATATGCAACATCAAACTCTTGGTATGATTTTTGAAAAAAGTTCAACTAGAACTAGAGTTAGTTTTGAAACTGGAATTTATCAACTAGGTGGAGTTGGATTATTTTTATCTTCAAATGATATACAACTAGGTCGTGGTGAACCAATATCTGATACATCTAGAGTGATTTCTAGAATGGTTGATATGATTATGATTAGAAATGATTCACAAAAAGAGCTTGAGGAATTTGCATCATACTCAAAGGTTCCCGTGATTAATGGTCTTACAGATATGTATCATCCAGTTCAACTTATGGCTGATTATCTTACAATTATTGAGCATGGATTAGAGGATAATATAAAAGCAGCATATATTGGTGATGGAAACAATATGACTCATTCATGGCTAATGTTGGCTTCTAAACTTGGATTTGATTTAAGTATTGCTACACCTAAAGGCTACGAAGTTGATCAAAAAGTATTAAATGCTGCACTAGAATTTGCAAAAATAAGTGGCTCTAAAATCACTATTACAAATGATCCAATAGAAGCTATCAAAGATTGTACAGTAGTTACAACAGATACTTGGGTATCAATGGGTCAAGAAGATGAAAAAATCCAAAGACTAAAAGACTTTGAAGGTTTTATGGTTGATAAAACATTAATGTCACATGCTTCAAAAGATGCTATATTTTTACATTGTCTTCCTGCTTACAGAGATTTAGAAGTAAGTGAAGAAGTATTTGAAGAAAATAGTGAAACAATTTTTAGTGAAGCTGAAAATAGACTTCATGCACAAAAAGCCATTATGGTTTGGCTAGATTCAAAAAGGGATGATAAATAGATGATTGACTTTACAAAATTTGAAAAATATTCAAAGCCAGGACCTAGGTATACCAGTTATCCAACAGCTCCTGAATTTAATGAAAACTTTACAGAAGAAGACTTAATAAATAGATTTAAAAGTCAGCCAAAAGACAGACCTCTTTCACTTTATATACATGTTCCATTTTGTAGAAGTGCATGTTATTTCTGTGGATGTAATGTAATTTTTACAAGTAAAGAAGATAAAAAAGTTAGATATATTGAGTATCTGAAAAAAGAACTAGCGATTTTAGCTAAACATCTTGATACAAATAGAACAGTAACACAAATGCACTTTGGTGGAGGTACACCAACATTTTTAAGTTCTGAACAATTAAAAGAAGTTTTAGATGCTATTAGAGGAACATTTCCTAACTTCTCATCTGATGCTGAAATTTCATGTGAAGTAGATCCAAGATTTTTTGAACAAGGGCATATGGATGTATTAAAAGAAGCTGGATGTAATAGACTTAGCTTTGGAGTACAAGATTTAGATCCACAAGTACAAAAGACAATTCATAGAATACAACCCTTAGAACAAACAGCAGCTGTTGTGCAAATAGCAAGAGATGCTGGAATTAAATCTGTAAATATTGATTTAATTTATGGTTTACCATACCAAACAAAAGAAACATTTAAACAAACAATTGAACAAATTGTTACACTTAATCCTGATAGACTTGCTGTATTTAACTATGCTCATGTTCCTTGGATGATGAAAACTCAAAGAAAATTTGATGAGACAACTTTTGCACCACCTTCTACAAAATTAGAAATCTTGAAAGATTCAATTGCATTCTTTGCTGACCATGGATACAATATGGTAGGTATGGATCACTTTGCAAAGCCTGAAGATGAGTTGTTTAAAGCAATTGAAAAAGGCGAACTACATAGAAACTTCCAAGGCTATACTACAAAAGGTGGAGCTGATTTAGTTGGAATTGGTGTTACTTCTATTGGTGATGGAGTTGATTATTATGTACAAAACTTCAAAGACTTACCAAGCTATGAAGAGGCTATTGATGCTGGTAAACTACCAGTATTTAAAGGTTTTTCTTTAAGTGATGATGATATTTTAAGACAATATGTAATTATGGAACTAATGTCAAACTTCTCACTTGATATGAAAAGAGTTGAAGAAAAATTCAACATTAACTTCAATGAATACTTTAGTGAAGCACTTGATATGCTTCAAGAGTTTAAAGAAGCAGAACTTATCACAATAGATGAAACACACATTAAGGCAAACAGTACTGGTGCTATGCTAATTAGAAATATCTCTATGCCTTTTGATGCATATTTACATAATATTCCAGAAGATAAAAGAAGATTTTCAAAAACTATATAAGAGATTAATTTGATAGAAAATAATAAATTTGATTTTACTGAAATTAGTGACAATTGTATTAAGTGTGGTAAATGTAAATCAGTATGTCCTATATTTGAGATAAATCATGATGAGACCACATCTCCAAGAGGTTTTATTGATCTACTAGGAGCTTATAAAAGAGATCAGCTTGAATTAGATAAAAATACAAAAGAGATATTTGAAAGTTGTTTCTTATGTACATCTTGTGTACAAGAATGTCCAAATGATTTACCTACAGATATGATAATAGAGCAAGTTAGAAATGATATTCGAAAAAAATATGGTATTGCATGGTACAAAAGAGCCTTTTTCTATCTTCTAAGAAATAGAAAAGTTATGGATTTTATGGCAAAAATGGGATGGGTATTCCAAACTTGTGGTCTAAAAATAGATGCACAAAAACAATCTAGTAAATTAAGATTAAACCTTCCAATAGAGATGATAGAAGATAGAACTTTACCATTTGCAGATCGTAAATCATTTTTAAATTCTTACCCAGAAAATATCACTAATAAAAAACCTATAGACAAGGAGAGTTTATCTAGTTCAAGACAAGAATCGATAAGCACAGGGAATTTACATCAGGTAAATGACCGAAGCAAAGAGATTATTAACGAAGAAATAGGTGAACTATCATTATCTAGAGTTGCAATTTTTATTGGATGTATGGGAAACTATGCTTACACTGATATTGGAAAAGCTTTATTAAAAATATTAAATAGATTAGAAATAGATGCAATAATTCCAAAAGATCAATTATGTTGTTCTGCCCCTGCATATTTTACTGGTGATTTTGATACTGTTGATTATCTTGTAAAAAAGAATATTGAATACTTTGAGACATTTATTGATGATATTGATGCAATTATAGTACCTGAAGCTACATGTAGTGCTATGATGAATATTGACTGGGTTCATTATCTACATGATCAGCCTGACTGGAAAGAAAGAGCATCTAAAATAGCTCCAAAAATATTTATGGCTACAAAATGGCTTGAAAATAATACACAGCTAAAAGATATTTTAAAAAAAGATGGTAAACAGATTAATGATTTAGTTACTTACCATGATCCATGTCATGCAAAAAAAATGCAAGGTATACATAAGGAACCTAGAACTTTATTAAAACAAAATTATGTATTAAAAGAGATGTCAGAATCTGATAAATGTTGTGGTTTTGGTGGTATTACAATGCAATCAAATAATTATAAATTTGCAAAAGCAGCAGGTGCTCCAAAAGCAGCAATGATTAATAATACTAATGCAAAAGTTGTAAGTGCTGAGTGTAGTGCTTGTAGAATGCAAATTACAGATAGTTTAGGTAGAACTGATTCTGATATTGTATTTAAAAACCCTATTGAATTAATTGCTGATGCTTTAAAATAATGGAATTCTGGCAAAATATATATTCACATTTTGATCCTATAGCTTTTCACTTAGGATCAATTGCTGTACATTGGTATGGTATTATGTATGCATTAGCTCTATTGGTAGCTATTTATACAGCCCATTGGATCATTAAAAAAGATAATATGGATATATCTAAAGATACACTTGATAGCTATATATTATGGGCAGAAATAGGTGTAATATTAGGTGCTAGAATTGGCTATATTTTGTTTTATGATACTCATACATATTATTACCTAACTCATCCATGGCAAATCTTTAATCCATTTATAGATGGTATGTATGCTGGAATATCTGGTATGAGCTATCATGGTGCATTACTTGGATTTATAATCTCTACTATTATTTGGTGTAGAAAAAACAAAATATCATTTTGGTTTATGACTGATATTGCAGTATTAGCAATTCCAGTTGGTTATATCTTTGGACGAATAGGTAACTTTTTCAATCAAGAGCTAATAGGTAGAGTTACAGATGTATCATGGGCAATATATGTAAATGGTACACTCAGACATCCTTCTCAACTATATGAAGCTCTACTTGAAGGTCTACTTGTATTTATAGTACTATATATTTACAAAAATAAAAAACAATTTGAGGGACAATTAGCCCTAATGTATATGGGCTTGTATTCATTAGCTAGAATAGTTGCAGAATTCTTTAGACAACCAGATATTCAACTAGGCTTTTTAATGGGTACAAGTTGGTTAACTATGGGTATTCTGATATCTTGTATATTTGTGATATTTAGTATTGTGGCATATATTATGATTTCTAAGAGTAAACTATCAAAATAGTTATTAGTTTTTAAGTGGGTCTTCTATGTATCCCATTTTAATAGCTTCTTCTTCTATCTTATTTTTTAGAAGATCCAATCTCCAATTATGTCTAGTCGCAAACTCTTCAATCTCATGAGCTCTTTGCTCTTCAGTACAAAAAACAAATATTCTTTTCATAAAAGGTTTTGGAATTTGTATTGCGATTAACTGAAAATAATTCTCTTTACAATTTCTAGAACAAAACGCTTTACTCATAGCAATCTTCTTCTTACAAAATGGACAATGTGACATGTATTACTCCAAAGAATCAAATCTATAAATAGATACCATTCTTACATATTTTTCCGGAGTATATCATATTTTTTTATACTTGTCAAAGATTGATGATTTATTGTGAGTAATAGTGGCGACCCCAGAATGATTTGAACATTCGTTACTAGGATGAAGTCCTAGTGTCCTTGGCCAACTAGACGATAGGGTCATTATTGAAATTGAATTCTATCCAATTTATTTTTTAATATAGTTTAACTCAATTAATTTACTATATATAGAGCTAACAATTGAACCAGCTGCACTACCACCATGTCCACCATGCTCAACTAATACAGTTACTACGTACTTTGGATTTTTATAAGGAGCATATGTAGTTAACCATGCATGTGAACGCTTAAAATACTCCAATTCATGTTCTTTCATCCTCTTTTTTTCAGATTGAGGAATACCAACTACTTGTGCAGTACCAGTTTTAGCAGCTACTTTTATAGATGTTTTAATATGTCTTGTGGCAGTACCTTTTGGATGGTTAGCAACATCATACATCCCTTTTCTTACAACACTTAAATGCTTTTTATTAAATTCCAAATCTTTTACTATAAAGTCTTTAGTATCGTCTTTTATAAAATGTGGTGTAGGTAATCTATTTGATGCTAAAGCTGCTGTATATCTCGCTACTTGCATAGGTGTAACAAGTACAAACCCTTGTCCTATTGAGGCATTTGCTGTTTCACCCATAAACCATGATTGTTTATATTTTTTTCTCTTCCAAAATTTATTTGGATTTATTCCAATAAATTCATTTTGTTGATCAATATTTGTCTGCTGACCAAATCCAAATAAAGACATAGTATCTGAAATATTATCTATACCAATTTTTAAACTACCTTTATAAAAAAAATCATCACAACTCTCTCTAATGGCTTTTCTAAAGTAAGTTGTTGAATGACCTTTTTCTTTCCAACATCTAAACTTTCTATTTCCTATTTGTGTTTCACCATTACAAAATACATGGAAATTGTTATCTAAACCATTTTTCATAAAAGCTAATGCTACACCCATCTTAACAACTGATCCAGGTGGATACATACCATTGATAAGCTTATTAGTAAATGGGTGGTTAAAATCATTTATAATTTTTTGCCAATCTTTTTGACTTATTCCATTTACAAATATATTTGAATCATATTCAGGAAAACTTCCAGCTGCTAATATTTCACCATTGTCTATATTCATAACAACTACAGCACCACTTCTAAGTTGATTATGTCTATCTTTTGTATTAAATATTGTATGAATATATTTTTGTAATTCTATATCTATTGTAGTCTTTATATCATTATTTTTTGACGGGAAACTTTCTTCTAATATATCAACCTCTTGATTTAGAGCATTCACTTTAACTTTTTTAAGCCCTAGAATACCTTGTAGTTTTTGATTATAATATAGCTCTAATCCACTTTTCCCAATATCTTTAGTATATTTTACAATGATATCTCGTGACATATCTAATTTTGATGCTTTACCTGTATATCCAATAATATGTGCACCAATGCTTCCATATGGATAAAACCTCTTGTCTACTGCATTAATTTTAAAATCATTCATAGAATTAAATATCATATATTTAGGATAAAATTTATCGTATTCTATGTAATCAACAACTTCTACATAATCATGACTATATGCAGAATCTAATTTAAAATATCTCTTCTTGAGCTTATCTTTTTCAAATTCTGGAAAATTTTTCACAATAATATTAAGTATATCATCTAATCTTTTAGAGTATTTTTTAGCTCTTAGATGTGGTGTAATTGTAATATTGAACCCTAATTTATTAATTGCTAATGGTACATTATTCCTATCTTTAATAATACCTCTTACAGGTGTCAATGGTATCTCTCTTATATAATTTTGCTGTGATAACTGCTGATAGTATGTATTGGATTTAATACTTAAGAAATAAACCCTACCTAATAACGATAAGGATACAAATACAACAAAATATATTACTAATTTTAGTCTCATAATAATATAAACCCAACTATAAGATCAAGTAATAAATTTAGTAAAAGTTGTACAGATAGTAAAGAGTTTACATCATAAGCTATAAATAAGAAGATATATAATGCTAAATAAAATACACTAATACTCATAAGTTTTGATCTGTTTAATATAGATAAATTTGTCATAAAATAAGGAATAATTAAAATGTGCAGAATATATGCAAGTAATGGAATAGACATCAGTGGGAAACCATGGTTTATCTCAAAAATAATAAATACAAATATTGAAGCTAATACTCCGTAATATTTTTTTTCATCTAAAAGTTTTGTAAATAAATAAAAGTTGATACCTATTAGCATAATAGGTATCATATGTGTCGTAGATATTATATTTACAAGTGAGATTATTAAAAAAATAAAAAATAATCTCATTTATTTACCTAAACAGAAACTTCCAAACATTACATCTAGCATCTGATCATGCTCATATGTCCTTGTGATATTTGACACCTCTTTAAGAGCATCATTTATATGGTGAGCAAAAAATTCTAATTCTCCAGTTTGAAGAGGTAATACAGATAAATTAATACTTTCTAATGTATTTTCAACACTCTTTATTTGTCTTGATGATACTAGCATAGTTTCATTATTATCATTATTTTTATCTAAAATATTATTTAATTTAGAGATTAATACAGATATATTATCTTTACAAGTTAATTCAATATGTTCTGATATTTTTTGCTTATCAAATTTCGACTCTAAATCAATCTTATTTAGTACTAAAACTTGATCTTGTTCACTAGCATCAAGAAGTTCCATAATCTGCTGATCTTCTTTATCAAATTCTCTACTATTATCAAATATAGCAATAACTATATCAGCATTATTAATAGCATCCTTACTTCTTGATATACCTATCTTCTCAATAGTTTCATTAGCATCTCTAATACCAGCTGTGTCAATCATTTTAATGATGTGAGAACCAATTTTTACATTTTCCTCTATAGTATCTCTAGTAGTTCCAGCTATATCGCTAACTATTGCTCTATCATAATTTAGAAGTGCATTTAAAAAAGAACTTTTCCCAACATTTGGCTTTCCAACAATAGCAACTTTAAAGCCTTGCATCATACCTTCTCGTCTTTTGCTACTTTCTAATGTATTTAGTAATTTCTCTTTAATACTAATTAGTTTATGATTTATTTGTTCAAATATATCTGCAGGCAAATCTTCTTCTGCATAATCAATATTAACTTCCGTATAAGCAAGCATAAATAGTAAATCGTCTCTTATTGATTCTACAAATTCTTTTAGCTCACCTTTTAGTTGTCTTGCTAAAAGTTTTACTGCATCTTCACTCTGTGCTTCAATCATATTTGAAATAGCTTGTGCTTGAGTTAAATCTATCTTACCGTTTAGATATGCTCTTTTACTAAACTCACCATTATTAGCCAATCTAGCACCATATTTAATACAAATTTCTAGGATCATATTTGCTACTACATAGCCACCATGACATTGAAACTCAACTATATCTTCACCTGTAAATGAAGATGGATTTTTAAAATAGATTAATAATGATTCATCAATTAATTCATTTTTATCATCAAAAATTGTACTTAATGTTGCAACTCTTGGCTGCAAGCTATTTCGTTTGGAAATATTTAGTGCAATAGCCAATGCATCAGAACCACTAAGTCGAACAATTGAAATTGAACCAACTCCATTTGCTGTAGCAACTGCTACAATAGTATCCTCTATCATCATTAATTATTTTCTATATTCATTGATAAGCACATACTTATCACCTCTGATATTTGTCTTAATAGCAACGTATTTATCAGGAAAAATTTCTCTTAATTTTTTTAATGCAATATGAGCAAGTACACCATCTAATGGTTTAGTTTTAGCCATACCACCATCTTGTACAATTTCAATAATAGATATTAAATAGTTATCTATAGCTTCCTCTTGATTTGATAAAAACTGTGCTATTTCTAATCTAAGCATTAAACCATATTTTTTATTTATCCAGTTAAATAGTAAATAAGATAATGCTTTGTATCGATAACCCTCTTTACCAATTAAAAGAGCAGCATCTTCACCAGTAAATTCAATTAATACTGTTTCATCATTATACATACTTACAGATATATCCTCAATATCGAAGCATATATTTTTAAATAGTTTATTTATATGTTGTTTTACTTCTAATATAACATCATCGTTTATATCTATATTTTCTTTTTCATTAGAGAGTGATACTGTAATTATTGCATCTTTTTTGAAAAATCCAAGGAAACCACTATGTGGCTTCTGGATTACTTTTACTTCAATGTCAATTATTGAAGCTTGAAGGGCTTTTGCAGCTAATTCGTACGCATCTTCTAAAGTTGGCGCACTAAACTGTCTTTGCATAATTAATCCTTTTTGGTATGCTTATGACTTAAATGTTCTTCATGTCTTTGAACTTTAGCTTTTGCAAATAACGTATTTACATAGTATTGTTGAACAACTGTAAATAAGTTATTTATAAACCAATATAAAGTTAGACCAGCAGGGAACCATAAGAAGAAGAATGTAAAGATCACAGGTAAGAACTGGAATAATTTCTTTTGCATCTCATCTTGAATTTGATTAGGTGTAATTAATTGCTGAATATACATTGTTGCACCCATTAAGATAGGTAGAACATAATATGGATCCATCTCAGCTAAGTCATTAATCCATAAAATCCATTCAGCACCTTTTAATTCAATTGAATTTAAAAGAACCCTATATATTGCAAAGAATACAGGTATTTGTAAAAGAATAGGGAAACATCCACCCATTGGGTTAACACCCTCTTTTTTATAAAATTCCATCATCTTAGCACCAGACTTTTGTGGATCACCTTTATATTTCTCTTGTAATTCTTTAATTCTAGGTTGAAGCTCTTTTAACCTATTCATTGATACCATACCTCTATATGCTAATGGATATAGTACTAATTTAATTAAAACTGTAACAAATACAATAGTCCAACCCCAGTTACCAACATAGTCATGGATATATTGAAGCATTAAGAACATAGGCTTAGCAATAAACGTAAACCAACCATATTCAATAGCATCTACAAGATCATTATTTAGTGCAGATAGATCTCTATAATTTTTTGGCCCCATATAACCAGTAAGTTCTATATTATCTTTTGCATGAATAAATATTTGTGGTGATTCATTATTGTCTGGCATTAATGATATTGCTAATGATCTATTTAGATTATATAAGAGTGTCGTATAATATCTATCAAATGCCGATACAAATTTTACACCTGTAAAGTTAACTGTTTTTTCAAGATCCTCATCTTCAACAATTGTAAGAGTACCATCATTCATTTTAATTAATGCACCATGATCAGCATACATATCAGCAAT
>CAZWLA010000017.1:11834-27892 GCA_964633845.1 uncultured Arcobacteraceae bacterium
CCAAGTGAATCTATTTGAATAATATTTTTATTTGTTTTAATAGTTGATATTATCTCTTGAGCTATAGTAGTTTTTGTAGCAGGTGCATCTGTATTTTGTACTGTAGAGGCAACCTGTGGTGCATGTTTTTGACCATCAACTGTTGTTGAAGTCTGATTAGATTGCTGTTCGTGATACTCTTGCTGTGGTTGCATATACAAAAAGTCATATGCTATAAAGAATATAAACGATAATATCATCGCCATAAAAATTCTTTTTTGTGTATCTTGCTTGTTTACATTTTTCTTGTCATTCATTTTTTATAATCCCAATTTTTTATAATTAAATATCTATTTTTATGTGGTATATACCAATATTTAACATTAATTTTTTTATATTTTATATTTTCAAAGTTACATTTAATACTTGGATAATCTATTCCACCATCAAAAAGTTGATTACATTTTAATATTCTTAATATTGTAAAGTAAAGTGCCTTAAAAATACCATTTGTCTCAAACTGTTGTATAGAGTATTGTGAGCATGTTGGATAATATCTACAGCTTCCAAAAGATAAAAGTGTTAAAAATTTCTGATAAAATGCTAAGAGTTTTAAAATAAAATATTTCACCAATGCACCATCTATTATTTATTAAATAATTCTAATCTTTTAAAAGCAAAATTAAAATCATTTTTTATACCTTTAAAATCTCTATCATTTAGTGTGTCTTTTGCAATAAAAATATACTTTCCTACTTGCACTTTATCTTCAAACTGTAAAAACATAGCTCTTAATCTTCGTTTAGCTCTACTTCGCGCTACTGCATTTCCTATCTTTTTTGATGCTACAAATGCAATATTTAATTCTTCATCAGATTTAAAAAAAGCGACAAAAGAATGGGTGTGCCATCTTTTGCCGCTTTTATATAACTTGTCGAAGTCTTTTTTGGCTTTTAGCCTATGTTTTTTGCTTAAACAGCTAATCTCTTTCTACCTTTAGCTCTTCTAGCTTTAATAACTCTTCTACCGTTTTTAGTCTTCATTCTAATTCTAAAACCATGTGTTCTTTTTCTTGGAGTGTTATGTGGTTGATAAGTTCTTTTCATTTATCTATCCTTTTCTAAAATAATTGTGCGATTATATTTAATTTATACTTAATATTAGTTTATATTTACACCTATCTTACCATCAACTATATCAAATTCAACACTATCTCCATCCGCAATATTTTCTTCTAAAATCATATCAGCCAATCTATCTTCAACAATTTCATATAATGCTCTTTTTAATGGTCTAGCACCATATACAGGATCAAATCCTGCATTTGCTATATACTCTTTGGCACCACCAGTTATAGACAACTTAATATTTTTATTCTGTAATTTTTGTGCAATTTGCATAAATAATATATCTACAATAGATGTGATAGCTTTTAATCCTAACTGTTCAAAAATCACTATATCATCAAGCCTATTTAAAAATTCTGGTCTAAAATGAGCTTTTAATTCAGAAAGTACCTCATCTTTTCTTTGCTGTTTATCATCAATACTAATAATTTTAGAACTACCTATATTAGATGTTAAAATTATTATTGTATTTTTAAAATCTACAGTTACACCTTTATTATCAGTTAGTCTTCCATCGTCAAGTACTTGCAGTAATATATTAAATACATCAGGATGTGCCTTTTCGATCTCATCAAATAAAATAACTGAATATGGTTTTCTTCGCACAGCTTCTGTTAATTGACCACCCTCTTCATATCCAACATATCCAGGAGCTGCTCCTACTAGTCTACTTGCACTATGTTTTTCCATATACTCAGACATATCAAATCTAATTAAAGATTTTGCATCATCAAATAAAAACTTTGCTAATGTTTTAGCTGCCTCTGTTTTACCAACACCAGTAGGTCCTAAAAACATAAAGCTACCTATTGGTCTACTATCATCACTTAATCCAGCTTTATTTCTTTTAATTGCCCTAGAGATAGCTTTTAGTGCTTCATCTTGACCAATTACATCTTGTCTTAATACATTTTCAACTTGAAGAACTTTTTGCTTTTCACTACTTAACATCTTATTTACAGGTATTCCCGTCCATCTTGATACAATAGAAGCTATTGAGTCTTCATCTACAAAGTTTTTAAGTAAAGTACCTGCTTCTTGCATCTTTGCCCATTTTTGTTCATTTTCTTCTATTTTCTTTTCAAGCTCAGGTATTTGTCCATATTCTATTTGTGCTGCTTCTTCAAATTTTGATTCTCTTTTTGCACGATCAGCTTTAGCCTTCAATTCTTCAATTTCAAGTTTAATTTTTGATACAGCATTAAAAGTTTCTTTTTCAGTTTCAAACTGATTTTCAAGATTTCTTTGAGTCTCTTTTAAATTTGACAACTCCTCTTCTATCTCATCTAATCTATCATTATTAGTTGATGATTGTTCCATTTTTAGTGCTTCTTTTTCAACCTCTAAAGTACTAATATCTCTTTTTGCTTTACTTAATACTGTAGGTTCTGATTCAATTTGCATCTTAAGTTCAGCAGCTGCTTCATCTATAAGATCAATTGCTTTATCTGGTAAAAATCTATCAGTGATATATCTATTAGATAACTTTGCAGCACTTACTAATGCAGAATCATTAATAGAAACATTATGGTGAGTCTCTAATTTGTCTTTTATCCCTCTTAATATTTGAAGTGCTTCATTAACACTTGGTTCATCTACGTTTACAGGTTGAAATCTTCTTTGCATAGCTGTGTCTTTTTCAAAATACTTTCTGTATTCTTTAAGTGTAGTTGCTCCAATAGTATGAAGTTCACCTCTAGCTAATGATGGTTTTAAGATATTTGCTGCATCCATACTCCCCTCAGATGCACCTGCACCTATAATAGTATGTATCTCATCAATAAAGAGTATAATATTTCCTGCTTTTTTTACCTCATCTATTACTGACTTTAATCTATCCTCAAACTCACCTCTATATTTTGCACCTGCAATTAATGCACTCATATCCAAAGATACTACTTTTTTATGAGATAATGATGTTGGTACATCACCATCAACAATTCTCTGTGCTAAACCCTCTGCAATAGCAGTTTTACCAGTACCCGGTTCACCTAATAATATTGGATTGTTTTTAGTCTTTCTTATTAGTATCTGCATCATTCTAGTAATCTGCTCATCTCTGCCAATTACAGGGTCAAGCTCTCCATCTATTGCCTTTTTATTTAGATTAATTCCATATTTTTCTAAACTTTCTAGATTTTCATCTGCATTTGCACTATCAATCTTTGCTCCAGACCTAATAGATTCTAATTCTTTTTTAATCTCTAAAAGGTCTACATATTTTCCTAACACATCTTTAAATACTCTTTGATCTAAATTTGCTATTATAAAAGTATCTACTGCTATAAAAGTATCACCACTGCTACTCATCAGTCCTTGTGCTTTTTCCAGGGCTTGTACTAAGTTTCTGCTTACTACAATATTTTCTTTTGTTACTGTACTTACTTGTGATAATTTACTAGCAACTGATTTTGCCTCTAATTCAATAGCACTTTTATCAATATTTAATTTATTTAGTACCTGATTTAAAATACTATTTGTACTTGTAAGTAGTCCCCATAACATATGAACCAATTCAACCTCTTGATTTTTATTATGTAAAGCCAATGATAAAGCTGATTGTATTGTTTCATTTAATTGATTTGTTAATTTTTCAAAAATATTATTCATTTTATTCTCCATATCTATATAACTTGGCACTCAATACATATAAGTGCTAATATAATTATAGCACTTGAGTCTTTATTTGTCAAGTAATATAAAAATTCTTTCTAATTAAATATATGATAAAGTTATAAATAAAAAATATTTAAAGGTATATCTTAATGAATATAGCAAAAAACATTGGTGATCTCGTAGGAAATACACCAATTTTAAAACTAAAGTCAGGAATATATGGTAAATGTGAATTTATGAATCCAACTAGTAGTGTAAAAGATAGAACTGGATTTAATATGATTAAGCAAGCATTAGAAACTGGTAAAATAAATAAAAATACAAATATCATAGAACCAACAAGTGGAAACACTGGTATTGCCCTTGCAAGCCAATGTGCTTCACTAGGATTAAAACTGACACTTACTATGCCTGAATCTATGAGTATGGAAAGGCGTAACCTTTTAAAAGCTCTTGGTGCAAACTTAGTACTAACTCCTGCTTCCCAAGGTATGAATGGTGCAATAATAAAAGCTGATCAATTAGCATCATTAGATACTAATAGTATTGTACTTCAACAATTTGAAAATCCAGATAATCCATCAATTCATGAAACAACTACAGCTTTAGAGATACTAAATGATATGGATAGTAAAATTGATATCTTTGTAGTTGCAGTTGGTACTGGTGGGACACTAAGTGGAACTGCTAAAATACTAAAACAAAAATTACCAAATATTAAAATTATTGCTGTTGAACCAAAAGATAGCGATGTAATATCAGGTGGAGCTGCAGGTCCTCATAAAATACAAGGTATTGGAGCTGGATTTATTCCTAAAAACTTAAATACAAATTTCATAGATGATATTATTACTGTATCAAATGATGATGCTATAAATACTGCAAGATTACTGGCAAAAGATGAAGGATTAATTGTAGGGATATCTTCAGGTGCTAATATTTGGGCATCACAAATTATTGCTTCTAAAGATGAGAATAAAGATAAAAATATTATCACAATATTATGTGATACAGGTGAAAGATATTTAAGTTCAGGTCTATACGATAGTTAATTATTCTATTGTATAGTACCTTTATCTTTGACATTCAAAGAGTTTTGAATATCTTCGGTATATTTATCTTCTAATTGTTTCAATTTTGAAAGTTCATTTTGTATATATGTTAGGTCTTTAGACCTAGGTATAATATATGGTGTTACAATAACAACTAAATTAATTTTATCTTTTAGACTCTCTTGACTTTTAAAAAGATCACCAAATAAGGGTATTTTACTAATACCTGCTACATTATCCTCTGTTGTATCAATTGTAGTTTTTATTAAGCCACCAATTATTACACTCTCACCACTATTTACAATTGCTGTTGTTTTTATCTCTTTTTTCGTTGTATCTGGTTGGCCATTTGTAAAACTATTTCTAATATCCTCAAGCAATGTATCAATTTCTAACATAACTTTATTTTCATTTGATATTCTTGGCTTTATTTTTAATCTTAAACCAATATCTTCCCTAGTAAAAGATTGATCTGTAACCATACCACTATTATTAACTTGAGAATTCATCTTTAAAGATTTTGTTTGACCAATATATATTGATGATTCTTTATTATTAATACATAATAAAGAGGGTTGCGATACTATATCTAAGGCACCATTTAAATTTAGTAGGTTAATACTAGCACCTAAGGCGATACCTGAACTAATATTTGGTATAGATAATCCAATACTTGAAGCATTTTGAGGAATGGCAGCAGCAGTAAGAGCACTTGTAAGGGTATATAGTCCTGATTGATTTGATTTAATCCCACTTAAGCCATATTTTAAACCAACATCCTTAGTTTTACTTTCACTAATCTCAATTATCTTTGCTTGCACATAAACTTGAGCTCTATAGTCATCAAGTTTTGAAATAATATTTTTAATTTGTAATACATATTCTTCTGGACCCATCAATATTACAGAATTTGATTCATCATCACTTGATATATATAATTTATCATTTTGTTTTTTTTGATATTTTTTATTCAATATTGGCAGTAATGCTTTTTGAACACTTGATGCTTTCGCATTTTGCAAATGAACAACATCTGTAATAATATTATTTTTAATTGATGAAGTATTCTTTTTAAGTGTTTTTTTTAGTTGCTTGATTTGTTTTTCTAATTTGTCATATTTTTCAATTGATAAATCATTTTGACTATCTATAGGCTCAAGATTATTAATCTTTTGTGCCATATAAATATTATTTTCATATATTAACTTATAGCCCTCTTGCAATAAAGATGCATTTAAAATATGAATTAATTTAGATTTATCAATATGACCATCTGTAGATAAATTAACTTTAGCATTGATATTATTTGGTAATAATATAACTTTACCAATAGATTTTGATGTTATATTTGCTAATTTCTGAATATCTAAATTTTCTTTATTAATATAAACATTAGAAGCATATATAAAATTTATAAAAATAATTATACCCAAGAAAATATACTTCAATTTATTCATCTATATAAAACTCTTCTTTAGTCCTAAAAGTCTACAACTATTTTCTAATATAGCAATCTTTTTAATCATCTCATTAATATCTCTATCGTACACATAGACACCCATACCTCTTATAACCATTATATGATTCTGTGTCGTTTTAAAGTATCTTGTAATCTCAAGTGTATTTCTAGCATACCATGTTGAAAAATCACCTGGATCATAAACATCTACACTACCTAATATCTCTTTACCAAAATAATCTTCAAATTCAATTTTATCATGATCTAGTGTATACGCCGTAGTATACGGCGGCATACCACAAGCTATAAATTTTGCTTCATGTATTTGATTATATATTTCATTGTGTACATCAGACTCAATACTAGCAAAGTTTCTACTATAGTCATAACTATGCATCTTTAATTTACATAAATAACTCTCATCAATCTCATCAAAAATAGCATTTTTTGTATTGATTACAAATGTATCATGATCAATTTTAGATGAAATAGATCCATGATAAATACCAAAAAAGTTTTTTAAAAATAATGCTAATGAAATGTCAGTCAAAAGTTTTGTAGTTTGTTTTTCAATCATCTAAGTACTCGTTTTAATAGTTTTAGATATTATAACAAAATAAAATATAATTACTTTAAAGGCAAAACTTGACAGAAAATATACCACATATTCCCGTACTATTTAATGAAACAATTGAAGCATTTTCAAATTCTGAAGATGGATATATAATTGATTGTACGCTAGGGTATGGTGGTCATAGCCAAGGTCTCCTAGAAACCTATCCAAATATTAAGCTTATTTGTAATGATCAAGATGATACAGCACTTGAATTTAGTAAAAAAAGATTAGACAAATATAAAGACAGGATCATATTTAATAAAGGAAATTTTAAAACTGTAGTTAAAAAATTTGAAGATAAAAATATCGTTGGTATATTAGCCGATATTGGAGTATCTTCACTACAACTAGATGAAGAATCTAGGGGCTTTAGTTTTGATAGTGATATATTAGATATGAGAATGGATCAAGGACAAAATCTTAGTGCATATGATGTTGTAAATGGATATGATCAAACTCAATTAGAGTACATATTTAAAGAGTATGGCGAAGTAAGAGAGTATAAAAAAGCAGCAAGTCTAGTAGTGCAAAATAGACCATTTACTAGTGCTAAAGACCTAGCAAATTTATTTGCTAAAAATCTATATAAAAATAAAATTCATCCAGCAACATTACCTTTTCAAGCAATTAGAATAGAAGTAAATAATGAACTAGGTGTTTTAAAAGATCTATTTGAGAGTATAGAAAAATCATCACTAAAAAGTTGTATAGTTGCAATTATTTCATTTCATTCTCTTGAAGACAGGATTGTAAAAAAATATTTTAAAAAATGGGGACAAAAATGTATATGCCCTTCTGGTATATATAGGTGTGAGTGTGGAAACAATCATCAAAAAGGAAAAGTTATCACAAGAAAACCAATTATCCCTAGCAAAGATGAAATTAAAGTAAACCCTAGAAGTAGGAGCTCAAAACTAAGGATCTTTAAATTTGATAAAAAAGATTAGAAATTTTATATCAAAAACATATAACAATAATAAATTGCTATTTAAAATACTACTTGTATTAATTCTTATCTTGATACTTTTTATTCCAAAAATATTTTTACGAAATAACATATATTATTTAAGTAAAGATATTAATAAATTATATTCACAGCAAATATCTCTTAAAGAGGAACACAGGTTTTTAAAACAACAACTTGAAAAGAAAATGTACGAAAATCAAATACATGATTCTTTAATTTTAAATGATTTAAGGCTATTGTCAGACAAAAACTAGCTATTCATTTCTTAATGTATCAAGTACATTTATAGTTGTTGCTTTATATGATGGATAGTATGAAGATAACCATACCATCAAACTTGATCCAATAACAATAATAGCAAAATCAAATATTGATAACTCTAATGGCAATTTTGAACTTCCATACACATCTGCTGGTAGAGATATAATATCAAAGCTTCCAAGTATCCACATACCAATAAAACCAAGTAATACCCCTAATACTACTCCGCTAAGACCTATTAATAAACCAAGTTTTAAAAAGATTGATTTAACTTCAGATTTAGATGCCCCTAGAGATAAAAGTAATGCTATCTCTTTTCTTCTACTCATAACAGTCATAAGAAGTGAGGATATAATATTTAATGATGCTATTAATACTATTAACATTAATACAATCAATAAAGCTTGTTTTTCTAATTGCATTGCTGCAAAAAAGTTACCATTTTGCTGCCACCATCCCACAATACCAATAGGATAATCTTTTAACTCTTCTTTTAACAACTTAATATCTTCAAATGGCTTTGTAGAATAAATATGTATACCATCAAATACATTTTTTGGCTTATTTAATATTGTAGAAATTGCATCTAAAGATGTATACATATACGCATTATCATATGCATTTAGGCCTGATTTAAAACTATTTTTATAATTAAATCTCTTCATCTTGGGCATCTGAGAGAAGCCTGATGGTGTAATTGTAGTAAAAAATACTGTAGTTTTTTGATCAATATTTAATAATAATTTATCCTGAATACCTTCACCTAAAATAATATCATATTTTTTTAGATCTAGATTTTTTACTGTTAAAGCATAAATGTCATTAATATACTTTTCCCTATTTGGATCAACAGCAAAAATAATACCACCAGACATATTTTCACCACTTTGAATAATTGCTTGAGTTTGCAAAAATGGGGAAAACTTTAAGTCTTTAAATTTAGTTTCTAAAAAAACCAATAAATCATTATCTACACTATCTTGCACTTGGGGATATATTGTTAAAGGATAATTCATAGTAAAAAGTTTTTTTTCAAACTCTTTTGCTGTACCATTCATAACAGCCATAGCAATAATTAACACCATCACACCAACACTAACACCTATAAATGCCAGTAATGCACTAATGCTAATAAATGGGTTTGTATGATCCCACTTTAGATATTTTTTTACTACTAGATTTACTAACTTTTTATTCATTTAGTTTTGTGCTAAAGCACCTCTTTTTGGTCCACTTTTACCACAACACTGTTTATATTTTTTACCACTACCACATGGACATGGTTCATTTCTAGCAATTTTTTTATCACCAATATTAATCTTCTCTTCATTGCTTAAATGAATATCTTCATTAGTAGATTCCATTTGTTCTTTCATACGCTCTAATTCAGCTTGTTCTGCAGCTTCATCTTTTAACTGAATAGTAAATAGAATTTTTATAATCTCTGACTTGATACTACCAATAAGCTCAATAAACATATTATAACTTTCTTTTTTATACTCAACTAATGGATCTTTTTGATTATAACTTCTAAGTCCAATACCTGTTTTTAGTGTATCCATTGCATACAAGTGATCTCTCCATGCATTATCTAAAATTTGAAGATATAAGATTCTTTCTATTTCACTTCTTTGATCATCAGGAGCAACTGACATTTTATTGTTGTAATACTCTTTCATAATTGTCAATACAACTTGCTCTACTTCATCACTAGTTTCTTTAGATAGCTCTTCTTTTGTTACATTTAGTCCTAATTCCTCTTGTAACTTTCCCGTTAGCATATCAAGATTAAAGTCTTCACTTGGCATACCATCTAGTACATTTGATTCATTTAGTAAAATTGATACATATTCATACATATTTTCATCTAATTTAGATGCGATATCAAACTCAACATTTAATAATTCATCTCTAAATGTAAAAATTGCATTTCTTTGTTTATTAGCAACATCATCATATTCAAGAAGATGTTTTCTACTTTCAAAATGCATAGCTTCAACTTTTTTCTGTGCATTTTCAACTGCTCTTGTTACCATACCTGATTCAATATGCTCACCCTCTTCAAGACCAAGTCTATTCATAACACCAGCTATTTTATCAGAACCAAAAATTCTTAATAAATTATCTTCTAATGATAAATAAAATTGTGATTGACCCACATCACCTTGACGACCAGCTCTACCTCTAAGTTGGTTATCAATTCTTCTACTTTCATGTCTTTCTGTACCAATAATAGCTAAACCACCAAGATCTAAACACTCCTGAGGAAGCTTAATATCAACTCCCCTACCAGCCATATTTGTTGCAATTGTCACTGCCCCTTTAGTACCTGCATCTTCAACAATTTTTCCCTCTTTATCGTGTTGCTTAGCATTAAGAACAGTATGAGGAACTTTTTCTTTTTTTAGTAGATCATGTAGATGTTCTGATTTTTCAATAGATGCAGTTCCAACTAATACTGGCTGTCCTATTTTATTTAACTCTTTAATACGCTTACATACAGCTTCAAATTTTTCTCTTTCTGTTTTATATATAAGATCATTTTTATCATCTCTTTTGATAGTCACATTAGTAGGAATTGAAATTACATCAAGATTATAAATCTCTGCAAACTCTGTAGCTTCTGTTTGTGCAGTTCCTGTCATACCTGATAATTTATCATACATTCTAAAGTAATTTTGGAATGTAACATCTGCAAGTGTTTGTGATTCATCTTGGATTTTAACACCCTCTTTTGCTTCAAGTGCTTGATGTAGTCCATCAGAAAACCTTCTACCTTCACTTAATCTTCCTGTAAACTCATCAACAATAATTACTTCATTTTCTTGAACAACATAATCAACATCTTTTTCAAAAATATATTGTGCTTTTAAAGCTTGATCAATATTATGAGATAAGGATGCATTTTCTACAGAATACATACTATCAACATCAAAAAGTTTTTCAGCTTTTTCAATACCTTGCTCTGTAATTAATACAATCTTATTTTTTTCATCAACAGTAAAATCACCTGTTGTTTTTACAGCTTGATCTGGTGATGTAGGTTCAATTCTTTCGCCTTTTTCCATACTTAAAGCTATCTCATTAGCTTTAACATAATTCTCATTTTTATGATTTGTAGGACCAGATATAATTAATGGTGTTCTAGCTTCATCAATTAAAATAGAATCCACTTCATCAACGATTACAAAGTAGTGCCCTCTTTGAACTTTTTCTTCTAAAGAATATTTCATATTATCTCTTAAGTAGTCAAAACCAAATTCATTGTTTGTACCATAAGTGATATCCGCATCATATTGAGCTTTTCTCTGCTCATCGCTGTCAATTGATCCAACTATGGCACCTACTGAAAACCCTAAAAAGTTATATAATGGCTCAAGTTCTTTTGCATCACGACTTGCAAGATAATCATTAACTGTAACTACATGCACACCTTTACCAGTCATTGCATTTAATATTACAGGCAATGATGCCACAAGTGTCTTACCTTCACCTGTTTTCATCTCAGCAATAGTATTATCATTTAATACCATTCCACCAATAAGCTGCACATCATAGTGCCTCATATTTAGAACTCGTTTACTAGACTCTCTAGTAATAGCAAATGATTCGCTAAGTACATCATCTAAAGTTCTACTATTATTTAATACTTCTTCTTTTAAAGCTTTAAAAGCATCTTGAAGTTGAATATCACTCATAGCTTCATATTGTGACTCTAAGCTATTTACTGCCTCAACTTTTTTTCTATATCGCTTTACTAGCTTATCATTTTTTGTTCCAAAAATTTTTGAGAATATATTTAACATAATATATATGACCTTATTTTAATATGGATCGATTATATCGAATTGTTTATTATTATTTTATTATTCTATTTTAGCTACAATAATTAAATTATAATAAGGATTTTTGTGATTAAACTACTCGTACTTTTAACTTTTATAACACAACTATTTTCAAATACATTATCAATCAAATCATTTGAAGCTGATTTTATACAAACAGTTACCAATACAAGCGGAAAGAGTATTAAATATAAAGGTAAGATATACTTAAATAACAACAATAATATATTATGGCAATATACAACACCTACAACTAAAAACATCTATATAAATAATAACAATCTAGTAATTGAAGAGCCTGAATTAGAACAAGCAATAATTACTAATATTCAAAATAGACTAAATTTAAATCAACTACTTGAAAAAGCTGTTCATCTAGAAAACAACACTTATGAAGCTATAGCATATGATACAAAATACAAAATACTTCTAAATGGAAGTAATATACGTCAAATACAATACAATGACCCATTGGACAACACTATAGTAATAAACTTTTTTAGTCTTAAAAATAAAAATGATTTTAGAGCTGGATTATTTGAATTTAAAGCAAAAGATCATTACGATATCATAAGGAAATAGATGGAAAAGAACGCTCTTGTAATATATTTTAGTGGTGAAAATTGTCAAGTATGTACTATATTAAAGCCTAAAATAGAAGATATTATAAATAAACAATTTCCTAAAATGACCTTTTTGGAAATCAAATCTGAAGAAAATAGACAAATGTGTGCTCAATATAATGTATTTTCTATTCCCACAATTATTACTTTTATAGATGGCAAAGAGTTTAGTAGATATGGTAGAAACATATCTATTACTCAATTTGCTCAAAATTTACAACGACCATATGATCTTTTTTTTAATTAGGATTGAACTTGCGAAATGTACTTTATATTATAATCGTTCTTTTATTAGCTTTTCAATTAATTCAAATTGATAAAATTAATCCAAAGACTAACAAAGAGCTTGAAATACAAGCACCAGAAGATATTATGACAATCTTTAAAAAAGCTTGTTATGATTGCCACTCAAATGAAACTGTATGGCCTTGGTATAGTTCAATAGCACCTATGTCATGGAGTATTTATGCACATGTAGATGATGGAAGAAAATGGCTAAATTTTTCAATATGGGAAACTTATTCAAAAGAAGAACAAGATAAGAAAATGAAGGAACTATTTAGAGCAATATATATTGCAATGCCACCTTCAGATTATATATATTTTCATGATGAAGCATCATTAACAAAAGATGAACGTACACGTGTAAGAGATTGGACAGGAGTTATGAAGTGATTAAAACTCTAGTCAAAGAGGTATTAGAAACAAAAGATCAACTACTTACTCAAAGCTATTTCAAATTACAAAGTTTATTTGAAGAAAAATATGGGACAAATACTGTTATTCTTATGGAAATTGGTACTTTTTTTGAAGTTTATGAGGTGGATAATGATACGGATAAAATAGGAAAAGCAAAGGAGATTGCTACACTATTAAATATTCAACTTACAAGAAAGAATAAAAATATTTTAGAAAATTCAATATCAAACCCACTTATGGCCAGGGTACCCTCTATCTCTTTAGAGAAACATCTATCAAGGCTTATTCACGAAGAAAAATATACAATTGTGATTATTAAACAACATGGTGTCCCACCTAATGTAAAAAGAGATCTAGAGGCTATTATTTCACCAGGAACAAACTTTGACTTTGCATTAAATAGTGATGAAAACAACACTACTTCTGTTGTAATTGATAAAAATAAAAATAACTATTTAGTTGGATATAGTGCTATAGATGTCACTACTGGCAAATGCTACTACAATGAAATATATGGAACTAGCGAAGATCCAAGTTTTGCATTAGATGAAGTCTTTAATTATATGAACATGCATAAAACAAATGAGATAATTTTAACATTTGCTTCAAAAGATATTGATCAAAATGAAATTATTAATTATTTAGAATGTAGAGATAAGACATATCATATAAATAACTTTAGAGCAAAAATAAATTATCAAAATGATCTATTTAAAACTGTATTTAATATACAATCATTACTTACATCAATAGAGCACCTTGATATGGAAAGATATTCATATGCAAGTGAAAGTCTAGCAATATTGATTGACTTTATCGTTAGCCACGATAGTACAATATGTCAAAAGCTATCCTATCCAGTTAAATTAGATGTTAATAAATATGTATATCTTGGAAATAATGCCTTAGAACAGCTAAATATAATTGAGTCAAATACACAAAGTAGTATTGCAAAACTTATAAACAATACGTCTACTGCTATGGGTAGAAGACTATTAAAGGAGAGATTAACGCATCCAATCAAGGATGAGAAAGAACTTCTTAAAAGATATAAATTATCTCAAGAATTATATGACTATCATGCCCCTATAGAGAATTATCTTGCAAATATTTATGATTGTGAAAGATTAACTAGAAGAATTAAACTAAATAGATTACATCCTTTTGAGCTTAGTTATCTATATGACTCCTTAGTTAGTATAAAAGAGATTGCACTATTTATGGAAAACTATAAGTTTTTTCAGTCACCTTGTACTAGTGATGAGATTGATATATTTATGTCTACAATAAGTAGTACATTTGATCTTGATATTAGTGGTAAATATATGCTAAAAGATCTTGAATGTAATATGATAAAACCAAATATAAATGCTACTATAGATGAACTATTAAAAGAAAATCAATTACTTGAAGAAAAACTAAATATATTTAAAGATCATATAACAAACTTATTACCAAATAGTGATGGAAATTTTGTCAATATCAATAGGTTAGATAAAGATGGATTTTTTATTCAACTTACTAAAAATAGATTTAGTTTAATCAAGGATGAATTATTAGAATCACATCTAATTATAGATGATGAACTATATATATTTAAAAATTTTAACATCAAAGTGCAAACAACAAATGTTAAAATATCAAATAAATTAACAGAATCAATCTCTGACAAATATGTCCATAATTTAAAAAAAATCATTGAACTAAATAAAATTATTTTTAAAGAACAGATATTACTATATGAACAAAAGCATGCAACTATGTTATTAGATATTTGCAACTTTATAGCACAAATTGATCTTACAGTATCAAATATTAAAACTGCTAAAAAATATAACTATGTTAAACCAGAAATTGTCAAATCTACACAGAATAATAACTTTTTAGAAATTATGGATCTAAGACATCCTATTATTGAACATAATCAAGAAACAGGTATCTATATACCTAATGACATCATATTGGGTGATTTAAATCTAGCAAAAAAAGGGCATAAAAATAACATCATAATTCAAAATAGTAAATATGATAGTATGGATGACAATAAAATGCATGGAGTATTGCTATATGGTATTAATAGTAGCGGTAAGTCATCATTAATGAAATCAATTGGCATTAGTGTTATACTAGCTCAAAGTGGATTTTTTGTACCAGCTAAATCTATGAGATTCTGTCTATTTGATTCAATATTTACAAGAATTAGTGGCGCAGATAATATAAGTAAAGGGCTATCCTCTTTTGCTGTTGAAATGTTAGATTTAAAAAATATTTTTAATAGAGCAACTATGAATTCTCTTATATTAGGAGATGAAATAAGTCATAGTACTGAGACTATGAGTGGTGTTAGTATTGTAGCATCTGCTATACTAAAACTTGCATCATTAAAGTCAATATTTGTATTTGCAACACATCTACATCAACTACCAGAACTTCAAGAAATTGAAAAACTAAAAAATATAATATGCTTACATCTTAGTGTAATGTATCAAGATGACGAAGATAAATTAATTTTTGATAGAAAACTAAAATATGGAAGTGGAAGTAGTATATATGGCTTAGAATTTGCAAAATCTCTACATATGGATAAAGAATTTTTAAATACTGCTAATAAAATTAGAAAAAGAATTACAGACGACTACAATACTATAGAAAGACTAACCGCGAAAAAATCTAGTCAATATAATAAAGATCTATATATAGCATCTTGTGTAGTATGTGGTGCAAATGTTGATGAAGTACATCATATAAAAGAGCAACATACAAGTGATGATAAAGGTTTTATTGGACATATTAATAAAAATCATAAATTTAATT
>CAZWLA010000018.1:0-27622 GCA_964633845.1 uncultured Arcobacteraceae bacterium
TATTCTTAAATTCTAATAGATATTAAAAATTTAATTAAAAAGGGGAAGAGTTAAACTCTTCCCCTTTTTTAATCAAAATCAAAAGAACTTTGAGTTTGTCCAGTAGTGCCAAATGCCTCATCAATTTGCTTAGCGATAGCTTTAAAATTAACACCATTGATAGTCTTAAGACCATTTAAAATTTGCTTTTTACCACTTACTAATTCATTTGATTTGATACCATGAGATATAGAAAGACTAGCTTCTATAAATGCAGATAATTTATCACATTGTTTAAGTGCTAGCCCATCAATTGCTTCATATTTATCTTCATCATATTGATGTACATTATTAACAACTTTTACTTTTCCATTATCAATTATTTTGTCTATAAATTCATCCTTAACACCATCATAAAGACCTAATAGATAAGAAAATTCTTTTTGTATAGTATGTGGTACATTTGGTAAAATATCATCTTTGATTTTTGTGATTTCATATTCACTAATAATATCAGCAAGTTCATCTACAGAATACTTTACAGGTGAGATTATATCCCTTGTAAGTGCTTCAGGTAGATCGTGAAATAATGCCGTAAAGAAATTATTTTCAAGTCTTTTATCGCAAGTACCTATTTCAATTGAATAAAAATATCCAAATATAGCAACTGTAAGCATATGACCAAGTACAGAAGTTTCTGGAATTCTAGGAGTTTGTGCCCATCGTTTTTGAAATCTTAATCTACCACTTAGATCAATTACTTTTGCAAGCTTTTTATTAAGTGCTATTTTTCGTACACCTATAAGCTCATAATAGTCTTCTATCTCTTCATCTACAGCTTTTTTGACATCATCAATATCATGTAAAAATGAGCTAGTTTGATATACAATATTAAACTCCCATCTAGTTGAAAGATAAGAAGCTGCTTTTAGTATAAATCTCTCTTTTTCATACATTGTCTCATCATTTAGATAGTCTTCAAATTTCTTTAGGAAGTTTCCATTATCAATATCTTTTAATGAATCAGATAGTTTAGTAAGTACCCATGAGTTTAACTCTTTTGCTTTTTGCTGTAGTGCTTTATGAAATACATCTGGACGAATATCAGTTACAACTACTCTTCTTAAAAATTCAAATATACCAGCTTCTATTAAGTGCGTATAGTTTACATCTTTTTCTAATTTTGCTATAAAATAAGCAATGATAAATTTATGAGCTTGCTTATCAAGCTCAACTAACTCCATCATTCTAGGGTAGTCATTCCATCTTTGAATTGATGCTGATGAAAATATATTTTCTATTATTTTAGGATTAATCATTTTTAGATATATCTTCCCCGTTATCACCACGGCCAATTAAATATTTACCGTACATCATTGCAGCAACTACACTTAATACAATTACATATGCAATCCATGCTTCTTGTGGTTCACCTCTAGTCATGAATAAATCCTTTTTAGTTTTATATTCTACAGCTTCCTAGCTTATTTATTTTTTCAACTCTTCCTTCATGTCTTCCACCTTCAAAGCAGTTTGAATCCCAAGCATCTACAATTGCTTCTACCATTCCATATCCAGATACTCTTTCACCCATGCAAAGTACATTTGCATCATTGTGTTGTCTTGCCATCATTGCAGAATATTCATTGTGGCACAATGCTGCTCTAATACTATCAAATTTATTTGCAGCCATTGACATACCAATACCACTACCACAAATTAAGATACCTTTACTTCCTTCATTATCTACCACTGCTTCACAAACTTTTGCAGCAAAATCAGGATAGTCAACTCTATCTTTTGAAAATGGACCTAAATCTTCAACTTCATGACCTCTTTTCTCAAATAGCTCTTTAACAAATGCTTTAATTTCAATACCAGCATGGTCAGCTGCGATATAGTATTTCATTAATATATTCCTTTTTGATGTGTAGTATTTTGTTTTGCTTTATCTTCAAGTGTAGATACACTTTTGAAAACTCTATCCCATCTGATTTTTTTGTCTTTATCCCATGAAAAATAAACAAACCATGGTTTACCTACAATATATCTATATTCAACTGTACCCCAAAATCTAGAATCATTACTATGGTCTCTATTATCACCCATCATGAAAAATTCACCTTTAGGTACTTGAATTGGCACAAGATCAAATAGTTTTGTAAATTCTGATGTTTCTCTTGTTACACTTGGGTCATTATGAATACCTGGATGATTTTTTCTATATGGATTTTCTACAAATAACATATCATTAATTTCTACAATTTCATAGCCTTTATAGTTTGACTTTACAAAGTCGTTACCTTCACTTGGGTGTAGATATAGGTTTTTATCTTTTAAAAATAAAATATCACCACCAGTAGCTACACATCTTTTTACATAATGTATCTTTGGTTGGTGTGGATATCTAAATACAGCAATATCGCCCCTTTGTGGTTTGTCACCTTCTATTAAGTGACCATTGTCATTAAAGTCAGGTAGTACTTTTAATTCAATCCATGGAATTGTAGGTATTGGTATACCATAAGAGAATTTTTTTACAAATAGCATATCACCAATTAGAAGAGAATTTTTCATACTACCACTTGGTATTACAAAAGCTTGTGCTATAAAAAATATAATAGACAGTACAATTACTACTGTACCAGTCCAGCTATTTGACCATTTAGAAATCTTTTTAATCATTTAGTAATTTCCTCTATTTTGAGCAGATTTAACTGTATTTACAAGTAGCATTGCAATAGTCATAGGACCAACTCCACCTGGTACTGGTGTAATATATGAACACTTGTCTTTAACAGCATCATAGTCTACATCACCAACTAATTTTCCATTATCTAGTCTATTGATACCAATATCAATAATAATTGCATCATCTTTAACCATCTCTTCTTTGATAAGGTTAACTACACCAACACCAACACAGATAATATCTGCATTAAGTGTATGTTTTTTAAGATCATCTGTAAAGATATGGCAAACTTCAACAGTTGCATTTGCATTTAGTAAAAGTGTTGCCATTGGCTTTCCAACAATATTTGAAGCACCAACAACACATACATTTTTCCCTTTAGGGTCAATATTATACTCTTTTAGAAGCTCCATTACTCCATATGGAGTAGCAGGGATAAAACCATCTAAACCAGCTACAACCCTACCTACATTATACGGATGAAATCCATCCACATCTTTATTTGGATCAATTGCTTCAAGTATTGCTGTCGTATCTACATGTGCAGGAAGTGGAAGCTGTACTAGTATGCCATCTATATTTGGATTGTTATTCATCATTGTGATAATCTCTAGAATATTTTCTTGTGAAATTGTATCTGGCATCTCATGTACAATAGAATAAATACCAGCTTCCTTACATGCTTTACTTTTCATATTTACATAGGCTGCACTTGCAGGATCTGCTCCAACAAGTACTACAGCTAATCCTGGAGTTATATTATCTTTTTGTAGATTATTTACATCTTCTTTTACTTGTGTTCTTATTTTTGATGATAGTGCTTTACCGTCTAATATTTGCATAATTGTACAGCCTTTTATAAAGTGTTAATTTAATAGTGATTATATCTAAAAGTTGTTGAAAAAGTTATCTAAAGAGGGATTAGAGAGTTAAAGATAGTTTGAAAAAACTATCTTTAATTAAGAGCTGAAATCATATCAGCAGTTACTTCTGAAACCTCTTTAGTTCCATCAAGTTCTACCATTACATTCATGTTTGTATAAAATTCTATTAGTGGAGCTGTTTGTTCATGATATGCTGCTAGTCTACTTTGTACAGTATCGGCATTATCATCTTTTCTAATTATAAGTCCTGCAGAACAGTAATCACAAACATTTTCCTCTTTTGAAGGGTTAAATTCAACATGGAATGAACCACCACAATCAGGACAAACTCTTCTACCTGCGATTCTTCCTACAATTAGTTCATCTGGAACATTTAAAGAGATAACTTTATCTAAAGAAATTTTCATATTTTCCATAAGTTCATTTAAAGCTTGGGCTTGTCCTAAAGTTCTAGGAAAACCATCAAGGATAAAACCTTTTGTACAGTCATCTTCAGCCAGTCTATCTTTGATAATTCCAATAATTGTAGAATCTGGAACAAGTTTTCCATCATCCATAAATTTTTTAGCTTCCATACCCATATCTGTTTTATCTGCGATTGCAGCTCTTAGGATATCACCTGTAGAGATCTGAGGTATGTCATATTTCTCTATTAAAAATTTTGCTTGTGTACCTTTTCCTGCACCTGGTGCACCAAATACCATTAAATTCATACTTTTAATTCCTTGATTTAATTTTTGTAATTGTAGCCTAAAAGCAGTTAATAAAATATAAATACTTTAAATAGTTTTGAGCTATAATTCTATTTATATAAGACAAAGGTAAATGCTATGAAAATGCTATTTTTAATAATAGGTGCACCAGGTAGTGGTAAGACTACAGATGCGGAATTAATTGCTGCAAGACATGAAAGTATTACTCACTATTCAACTGGTGATATGTTTAGAGCAGAGGTAGCTACTGGTAGTGAGCTTGGGAAAACTTTAGATAAGTTTATGAGTGCTGGAAACTTAGTACCAATTGAAGTAGCTATTAAAACTATTGTAAATGCAATTAAAAATGCCCCTACAGATGTGGTTGTTATTGATGGTTATCCTAGAAGCTTAGAACAGATGGAAGAGCTTGATAAATACCTAGTAGGTGAAGATGAAGTAAAGCTTATCAATGTAATTGAAGTTGAGGTATCAGAGGATGTAGCTTGTGATAGAGTACTTGGTCGAGCAAGAGGAGCTGATGATAATGTTGAAGTATTTAATAACAGAATGAAAGTTTATACCGAACCATTAGCTATAATTCAAGAATTTTATTCTCAAAAAGAGTTATTGAAAAAGATCAACGGTGAAAGATCAATTGAAGAGATTGTTGACGAGATGGATAGTTTTATTCAAAGTAAAATATAAAATATTATGAATTTTTATTCTGTAATTATTGGAACAGAACTATTAAATGGGCGTCGTAAAGATGCCCATTTTTCATTTTTAAATAAGGAACTTTTAAAAAGAGGTTGGGAGCATAAAGGATCATTTGTCATTAATGATGAGCCACCTTTTATGGAGGATGTATTTAGTCTAATCAAAAAAGATCCAAAAGCTGTGATGTTCTCTTTTGGTGGTATTGGTGCAACACCAGATGATTATACCAGGCAAAGTGCGGCTAATGTATTTACAAATGGAATTATGGAAATAAATAATGGTGCAAAAGATGCGATATTAAATCAGTTTGGTCCTGATGCATATCCCCATAGAATCCAGATGGCACATCTACCAATAAATGCAGGGTTACTTGAAAATGTAGTTAGTAAGATACCTGGCTTTTATCTTGAAGATAGATTTTTTTTCGTACCTGGTTTTCCATCTATGGCACAGTCTATGATTGTAGAAGCACTCGATCACCTATATCCACAAAATGCAGAAAAATATAGACTTACGATGACTGTATTTTGTAGTGAAAATGAGCTTATAAATACTATGAAAGATCTCTCAAATGATGTTGATCTTTCCTCTTTACCTATAATTGATGGTAAATTAAGAAAGTGTGTTATTTCTATATCAGGCTATAATCAAAACTTAGTAGATAGTGAATTTAATAAGTTTATTAAACTTTGTGAAGAAAAGCACATTCAATATGTACTTGGTGATACACATTCTTAATTAATAGCATATCCCCAATTTCTCTTTCATAAATACTAATAAATCCTCTTTACCACTACCTGCAAAACCATTTTCAAGGTATTTATTTATCCCTTTTCCATCATGTTCAAATACTGGAACTATTTTAATACCAGTGATCTCAGATAAAAAGTGAGATTTATCTTCCCCTTCTTCATAAGCATGGTGTAAAATTGATCTTGAAAAGTTATTTAATATATGATAGTAGATATGTAAAAATTCAACCTCTTTTACTTCTAAGCCATAAAGATGAGTTGCTAATTTTCCTTCGTGAGATACTATCTCTTGAGTTTGTTCAGGTTTAACTCTTATACCTATCTCTTCGAATATCTCTCTTTTTAGAGCATCTTCAAGCGGCTCATTTTTCTCTACTGTACCACCAGGGAAACCACTTCTTCCATCCCAACGATCGATCATAATAATTGCTGGACATTTATAGTGCTTAAATGAATCATCAAAATATTTCCAAGGGGAGATCTCTTTAACATAAATACATAAAAATACTGCATTTTTTTTATTGGGAACTACTGTACCAAATTTTATTCTTTTTACTTTATTCATAGATGGGATTTTAGCAAATTAATTGTTAGAAAATGTATCAATTGTTTTCTATACTCTGAAGCCATCTTTTTAAAAAATCTGTTCTTGAGTATATTTTAGCTCCAAGTTGGAGTTTATATTCAGGACATGTGTGACCCAAATTCCAAAAGTCAAAACCATTATTTTCAAGATATTTTCCAATGAGTATAAGTTGTAAAGTTCCATATCCACTATAATTTCTGTCATAATATCCTGTTAGACTTGTATATGTTTTACCTATCACATAGCCAATTTCACCTGCTATTAATTTATCATCTAAATCATTTAATTCAAAGCTTACTAATTTAAAATTGTTATGCTGTGTATTGGCTAGTTGCTTTAATAAAGTTTTATATTCTGATGATATCCATGATGGCGTATGATGACCTTGTATTTTATCAATAAGCTGATCTAGTTTGTTATTTATGGTGATTATATATTTATTTTTTAAAAGTAATTTTTTAGATTTTTTACTAATGTGTAAATCTTTAAAATCTAATAAGGCATATTCTTTTTGTATTTCAGGAAGTAAAAGGTTTATACCTTGATATGGTGTAGTAGTACTTATAAATCCAGCAGTGGCTAATTTAATATAAAACTGTGGTGAGAAATCATCGGCAAGATAGTAATCTTCCACCATATTAGTATATATATGATTTATTAATATATCTTGATTTGATATTACTTTATCATCAATAAAATATATAGCTTGTCCTTATCATCAACCACCACACAGACCTCTATAGTCTGTGTTTTTAATTTTTTCAAGATGCACCAGTGTAGCAGCAAGTAGTTTTTTTTCTTCCACAAGTGGTTGCATTAGCATATTTTTATCTGTAAGTGAAATTTTTTGGTTATCAACCAAGGTCATAACTTCATCTTTTATCTCATCTAGTCTTTGCTTTATTATTATAATACTTTTCATTTCTTTTTTCATAAAACTATTGTACAATAAGCAAAATTAAAAGTATAGGATTTAGTAATGAAAGTTTTATTAATTAAAGATGTAAAATCATTAGGAAAAGCTGGCGAAATAAAAGAAGTTAAGCCTGGATATGGACAAAATTTTCTAATAGGAAAAGGTTTTGCAAAAAATGCAACACCAGAAGTGATTGAGCAATGGAAACAAGACCAAGAAGATATAAGAATTGCACATGAAAAAGAGTTAAAAGATGCAAATGACTTCAAAGATATAATTGAAGCTTCTAAGTTTACTGTAGCACATAGGGTTGGAGCAAATGGTCATTTAATCGGTAGTGTGACAAATAAAGAGATTGGACTTACTCTAGAGAAGGCTGGAATCAATATAGATAAAAAACAAATTTCCTTAAAATCTAAAATCAAAACTATTGGTATATTTGAAGCAGATTGTAAATTAGGTCACGGAATACATGCAACAGCAGTAATTGATGTGATCGAAGCTAAATAATGTTTGATGCGACTACGATACTTGCATATAAAAGTGCTGATGGTAAAGCTGTAATTGGTGGTGACGGTCAAGTTACATTCGGTGATACTGTACTAAAAAATAATGCAACAAAGATTAGAAAAGTTGGAAATAATGGTGAAGTATTAGCAGGTTTTGCTGGTAGTACTGCTGATGCCTTTAATCTATTTGATATGTTCGAAACACATTTAGATAATTCTAAAGGAGATCTTCTAAAAGCTGTAGTAAACTTCTCTAAAGAGTGGAGAAAAGACAAGCATCTTAGGCAACTAGAAGCCATGATGTTAGTACTAAATGATAAACATATATTTATACTTAGTGGTACAGGTGATGTTGTGGAGCCAGAAGATGGTGCATTAGCATCTATTGGAAGTGGTGGAAACTTTGCAATAGCAGCAGCTAGAGCACTGAAAAAACATTCAAACTTAGAACCAGAAGAGTTAGTAAAAGAGTCACTAATGACAGCTGGAGAATTATGTATATATACAAATCAAAATATTAAAATTTTAAAACTAGAAGAGGCAAAATAATGGATATGACTCCTAAAGAGATTGTAGCATATTTAGATGACTATGTGATTGGTCAAAAAGATGCAAAGAAGACTATTGCATTAGCACTTAGAAATAGATATCGAAGAATGCAATTAAGTGCTGAGCTTCAAGATGAGATAATGCCAAAAAATATTCTTATGATAGGTAGTACTGGTGTAGGTAAGACTGAAATTGCTAGAAGATTAGCCAAGATGATGGGATTACCTTTTGTAAAGGTAGAAGCTAGTAAGTATACAGAAGTAGGGTATGTAGGTCGTGATGTAGAGTCAATGATAAGAGATTTAGTATTTGAATCTATTAATATTGTGACAAAAGAATATAAAGATTCAATAGTTGATGATATTGATAAAGAGGTATTAAGACAAATTATTGAGGTACTAGTGCCTCCTCTTCCAGATGGTGCTTCAGATGCTTCTAGAGATTCATTTATAAAGACATATAATGTAATGGAAAAAAAGCTTTTAGATGGTTCTATGGATGATAAAAAGATTACAATTGAAGTGCCTAAAAGAACTCATGTAGAAGTTATTGATAGTAATATGCCTATGGATTTTTCTGCTATGTCTGATTCTTTGAATAACATTCTAAAAGGTGCAAAAGATCAAAAGATTAAAAAAGAAGTATCTATCAAAGATGCTAAAGAAATTTTAAAATCAGAAGCAAGTGAAAATCTTCTTGATCATGAGGCTATTAAAATTGAAGCTGTAAAAAGAGCTCAAGATGGTGGTATTATCTTCCTAGATGAAATTGATAAGATTGCTGCAGGATCAAGTGCTAAGAACCAAGACCCTAGTAAAGAAGGTGTTCAAAGAGACCTATTGCCAATAGTAGAGGGAAGTAGTGTTCAGACAAAGTATGGACAGGTTAAAACAGATCATATATTATTTATAGCTGCTGGTGCATTTCATGTGAGTAAGCCTAGTGATATGCTTCCAGAACTTCAAGGAAGATTTCCACTTAGAGTTGAACTAAATGCTCTTGATGAAGAAGCTATGTATAAGATTTTGACAAATACAAAAAATTCACTTCTTACTCAATATAAAGCACTATTAGGCGTAGAAGATGTTACTTTAGAGTTTGATGATGAGGCTATTAGAGCCTTTGCAAACCTTAGTGTAAATGCAAATGAAAAGACAGAAGATATTGGTGCAAGAAGATTACATACAGTAATTGAAAGAGTTATAGAAGATATATCATATGATGCAAATGAGCATAGTGGAGAAACTTTTACAGTTACAAAAGAGTTAGTGCATGATAAGCTTAATGACATAGTTGAAAATGAAGATACAGCAAGGTATATTCTTTAATGATTATTGATACACATACACATCTTGATAATGCAAAATTTTATGATGATGTTGATGAGGTGATATCTAGAGCTATTGAAGATGGAGTTGAAGCTTTTATTATCCCTGGTGCTGATTTAGATGACTTACCAAGAGCAGTAATGCTTAGTGAAAAATATGAAAATATATTTTTTGCAGTAGGTGTTCATCCATATGATATCGATAATTTTGATATAAATATTATGGAACAATATGTAAATCATCCAAAATGTGTGGCAGTTGGAGAGTGTGGTTTAGATTATTATAGATTACCTGATAATAAAGAGGAAAAAGAAGCTAATATTTTAAAACAAAAAGAAGTTTTTGTATCTCAAATAGAGTTTGCTAAGAGAGTAAAAAAGCCACTTATTGTACATATACGAGATGCTTCATGTGATAGTAAAACGGTATTAATTGAAAATGATGCTAGTGAAGTAGGTGGAGTGTTACATTGCTATAATGCTGATGAACAATTAATATCATTGGCTAAACAAAACTTTTATTTTGGAATAGGGGGAGTAGTGACATTTAAAAATGCCAAAAAACTTATTAATGTTTTTCCTAAAATTCCACAAGATAAATTACTCCTAGAGACTGATGCTCCTTATCTTACTCCACATCCATACAGAGGTGAGAGAAATGAACCAAAATTTACAACACATGTAAGTAGAAAAGTAGCAGAGCTTATTGATATGAGTGATGAAGAAGTGCGTAATTTAACTACATCAAATGCTATAAAATTATTTAATCTTCCAGTTTAGAGTATTAATCAATATTTAGATAAAATAAAGCTAATTAATATAAAAGGTTTTATTTGTCTAAAATAATTTTTAATATTTTATTATTGTCAACACTTTCTTTTGGATCATTGGTGAATTCGGCATTTATCTATAGTGATCTAAAGATACTTGAAGACTTAGATTTGGATAAATCTTTTATAACGGATTCAAAACTACAGCAAACATATAAACAAATTGTAAATAGAAATCAAAATAAATATGCAAAGCATTTGGATGATGCACATCTTTTTGTACCTACGATTAAACAAATTTTAAAAGAAAATGATATACCACCCGCCTTTTTATATCTAGTTATGGCTGAATCAAACTTCTCATTAAATGCAATATCATATAAAAAAGCGGTAGGTTTATGGCAATTTATGCCTCGTACTGGTAAGAACTATGGTTTAAAGCAAAATGAATATATAGATGAAAGAATGGATATCATTAAGTCCACAAAAGCAGCTGTAACATATTTGAAATCCTTAAAAAAGAGATTTGGGAAATGGTATCTAGCTGCTATTGCTTATAATTGTGGAGAGGGTAGAGTCTACGAAGCTTTGACAAGAGCTACACTTGATATGTATTTAGAAGACAATAAGAAGACAAAAATCACTAAAGAATATAGAAGAATTATTAGACTATATCAAAAAAAACAATTGCCTTTTAGTAAATTGTATAAGGTTTATAAAGAGGTAAAGAAATATAACTATACACCAAGTATAAAGCAACTTTTAAAAGTTCAGAAGGGACTTAGAAGACAATACTTACCAGGGGAAAGTCAAAGATATATTAGAAAGATTATTGCACTTGGACTTATGAATAATCGTGAATTTATAGTTAATGATAATAAACATCTTTTAAATATTGGTATTGGTCAGCCTATTGCATCTGTTGATGTAAAAGGTGGAGTACTTTTAAAAGATGTTGCTAAGTTAATTGGTATGAAATATGAAGAGATATATGCTATTAATAAACAAATAAAACAAGGTATACTCCCTTTTGAACAAGATACTTGCAATATATATATTCCATATTCTCGTCTTTCAAGATTCCAAGCAAATATAGATAATTTAGCTGATTCAAAATATGCGATGTATAAAGTTAAAAGTGGTGATTCCTTATATGAAATTGGAAAGCGATATAAATGTAACTATAAGCTAATTAAAAAATTTAATAAATTAAAGTCAAATGTATTATCAATAAATCAAAAACTAATTATTCCAATGGATCCTGAGTTTGCTCCTAAAGATGATGAAATATATATTGTAAAAAGTGGAGATACACTTTCTAAAATTGCTAATGATTTTAAAGTAGATTTAAAAAGGCTAATGAAAGATAATAAAATATCATCTAGCTTTATAAATATAGGAGATAAGATTGTCATTTCATATGAATAAAATATTATTTTTATTATCTACTGTAGGAATTTTACTATTTACTGGATGTACAAAAACTATTTATTCTTCCGGTTCCTATAGGACATATAAACAAGCACATGAATTTGTGGCACCTCAAAAAGTAAGAGATTCTAAAGCTATGCATAGAGCTACTATGAGACCATATGTTGTATTTGGTAAAAAGTATTATCCTACTACAGTAATAGTAGGACAACAATTTGAAGGTATATCATCATGGTATGGACCTAACTTTCATGCTAAAAAAACATCAAATGGTGAAACATACAATATGTATGCTGATACTGCAGCACATAAGACATTGCCTATGAATACAATAGTAAAAGTTGAGAATTTAGAAAATGGAAAATCAACTGTTGTTAGAATTAATGATAGAGGACCATTTATAGGTACAAGAATAATTGATTTGTCTAACAAAGCAGCAAGAACAATTGATATGGTAAAAAAAGGTACAGCAAATGTACGTCTTACTATTTTAGGCTTTCATGGAAAAGTTGCTAGAACAACATCTCAAAAAAATGAAGTTATGAGTGTAGGAAAATATTATGTTCAAGTTGGTGCATTTTCAAAATATGAAGGTGCTAAAATTACACAAAGAAAATTTAAGAATATGATTAGTGATAAATATAGTGCTATAGTTAGGAAAAATAGTAAAGACCACTACAGTAGAGTTTGGATAAGTGGTTTTAGAAGTGAAGCAGAAGCAAAAAACTATAGAGAAAATAATGGCCTAGAAGGTGCCATGATAATTGCACAATAAACTAAAAGGAAAACTATGAGTGAAATAAATAGAGAAACAAAAGAAACACAAATATCTTGTAAATTAGATATTGCAGGATCTGGAGAGTCTAATATCAATACTGGTGTTGGTTTTTTTGATCATATGCTTGAGGCACTTTCAAAGCATAGTGGAATTAATTTGGATATCATTTGTAAAGGTGATCTTCATATAGATGCACACCATAGTGTAGAAGACTGTGGTATTGTTATTGGTCAAGCATTAAAAGAAGAGATATTTCCAATTAAAGAAGTTGAACGATATGGAAATGCTACAGTAGTTATGGATGAAGCGGCTACAACTTGTGCATTAGATTTAAGCAATAGACCATTTTTGGTTTATGATGTAAAAGTATTTGGAAAAGTTGGTGAATTTGATGTGGAGTTAGCTGAAGAATTTTTTCACGCACTTACACTAAATGCTGGTATCACGTGTCATATTATCAACGATAGAGGGACAAATAAACATCATATATTAGAGGCTACATTTAAAGCATTTGCAGTTGCTTTAAGAAGAGCTTTAGTAGAAAATAAAAAGCTAGGAATCCCTAGTACCAAAGGTGTATTATAGTCATGATTAAATTAATTGTATTAGATGTAGATGGTACACTAACAGATGGTAAAATTATCTATGATGAGAATGGATGTGAATCAAAAAATTTTGATGTAAAAGATGGTTTAGCAATAGCGACATGGACTAGAAAACTAAATAGAAAAGCAGCTATCATTACAGGTAGAAAATCTAAACTTGTAGAAAAAAGAGCGCAAGAGTTAGGCATATCACATTTATATCAAGGTGTACATAACAAACTAGAAGTACTTGAATCTATTTGTGAAGCAGAAGGGATTAGATTAAATGAAGTTGCAGCTATTGGTGATGATCTAAATGACCTTAAGATGTTAAATGGTGTTGGTATATCTTTTGCACCTGCAAATGCTGTAGAATATATTACAAATACAGCAAAAATAGTTTGTTCTAAAGATGGTGGAGATGGTGCAGTACGAGAGATGATTGAAACTATTTGTAAAAATGATGATATTTTTGAGGATTTTGTTAACGTATGGGCATAGATAAATTTATCTACCTTTTATTGCTTTTAAGTATATCAACACTATTTATAAATGTAGATAGTAATAAAGATATATCAACAAAAAAAGAAGCACCATTTTTAGTTGTTGAAAATTCAATAACTTATTCAATAAATGAAAAAAATGTAGATAATATTGTGGAGTCTAAAAAATTCTCAAAGTTTCAAGAAGCTGAAGTTATGGAAAATGCTACAATTGTAAGTAGGGTAGTAAATAATAAAGATCTTACGGATGTATTAAGTGCTAAGTTTATGGTTAAAAAAGGTAATACGCTTGAGTTAATTGATGATGTAAAGTATAATAGAGGGCAAGAGATTGAACTTACAACACCAAAACTAAAATATAATACAAAAACAAAGATTGCAAAAAATCAAGAGCCATTTACAGGAAAGTATAACAATAATACTATAGATGGTACACACTTATACCTTGATACTAAAAAAGATATAATAATATCAAAGAAAACACATTTTGATATAGATTTAGGAGAGTAAATGAGAGTAATTAGTCTATTAACAATATTAGTAGTTATGCTATTTGGAGAAAGTGAAAATAAATTAACAATTGATGCCCAGAATTTTAGTGCTAAAGATCAAGAGAATATCATTATATTTACAGGTGATGTAAAGATGAAAAGATATAAAGATATTTTATATGCAAATAAGTTAGTAATTAACTTAAAGCAGATATCTAAAACTAATACTAAAAAAGAACCAATACTATATACAGCTACAGGTAATGTACATTTAGAGATAGTTACTACAGATAAGCACTATAAAGCCAAAGGTAAAAAGGTTGTATATAAACCATTAGAAAATAAATATATTATTACAGGTGATGGGTATGCGGAAGATATCATAGGCGATAAAAAGCTTTTTGGTGAAAAAATATATATTGATACAATTACGGGTGAAGCTGAGATAGATGGTAGTAAGAAGAAGCCAGTAAGATTCATAATGCAATTAGATAAATAGGATAAAAATATGAGAATAGTAGATGCACGTTTTTTAGAATCAGCACAAAGTATAGTTGATTCACCAAGTCCTGATTTAGCAGAAATAGCTTTTTTAGGTCGTAGTAATGTAGGGAAAAGCTCATTATTAAATACTTTGACAAATCATAAGGGATTAGCAAAATCATCATCAACACCAGGAAAAACAAAGTTAATAAACTTTTTTGATGTTACATACCAAACAGAAGAGAAAGATAAGTTTAACTGTAGATTTGTAGATCTTCCTGGGTTTGGTTATGCAAAAGTATCTAAATCATTAAAAAAAGATTGGGATATAAAACTAACACAGTTTATAGAAAAACGAGCTAGTATACGAATATATATTCATTTAATTGATGCACGACATCAAAATCTTGCTATTGATAAGAGTGTGGATGAGTTTTTACATAGTATTAAAAAAGGTGACCAAATTATTGTAAATGCATTTACAAAAATAGATAAATTAAAACAAAATGATTTAGCAAAATTAAAGCGTGAAAATCCAGATGGTATATTTATATCAAACTTGAAAAAACGAGGTATGCAAGACCTAGAAAGATTGATTGCTAATTTTGTATTTAAGGGAATTATATAATGAATATTAATTACTATGTACCTACTGTAAAAGATATTCCAAATATGCAAAATCTTGTAAAAGATGAAGTTGAAAGTGGAGTAATTTTACATAGGTCTAGTGATGAAATGGCTACTACAATTAGATCATATGTATGTGTTACAATTGATGATGTACTAGCTGGTTTTGCAGCATTACACATACATAGTATTGATTTAGCTGAAGTAAGAAGCTTAATTGTTTTAGAAAAATTTCGTGGCTTATCTTTAGGTAAAGGTTTAGTGCAATATTGTTTAAAAGAAGCAAAAAGGCTTAATGTATCAACAGTTTTATCATTAACATATCAAAAAGAATTTTTTGAAAAATTAAATTTTAAAGAGATAGATAAAGAATCCTTACCTGAACATAAAATTTGGGCTGATTGCGTTAAATGTAAGCATTTCCCAGTATGTAATGAGACAGCTTTAACTATTAGCATATAGTAAGCCATTGTTGAATATAATTAATAAAAATATGATAAATAAATTAAATAGATAGGTAAAAAATGAGTTTAAAAGAAAATGTAGACTATATCAAACAAGAGATTGGTACTGAAGAAAAGTTTTTAGAAGGCTTTGTTAAATTTGAAAGAATTTATAAAAAATATAAATTTGTTATTATTGCATCAACAGTATCAATATTATTATTAGTAGTAGGTATTTATACAAAAAATTACTTTGATAATGCTAATAAATTAAAAGCTAATGAAGCATACAATAAACTTATTGCTAACCCAAGTGATACGGTTGCATTAGCAATATTAAAAGAGACAAATACAAAGCTTTATAATATTATTACATTAAAAGATGGATCTAAAATAGAGACTTCTTTTTTAGGAGAGCTAGCAGCTTATTCAAAAGCTATTCAAGAATCAAATATAAAAAATCTTGATAGTTTAATTATGAATCCAGAATTTATTTTAAAAGAGTATGCTATATTTAATAAAGCATTATTGCAAGCTAAAAATGGTGAATACAAAGCTTCAAAAGAAACACTTAATCTTATTCCTAAAGATTCTCAAGTTTCAAAATTGTCTGATTCATTAAAACATTATCTAATTACAAAATAGGAAACTTATGAAATATATTATTACGCTTTTTATTGCATTACTTACTTTCTCTGGGTGTTCATCAAAAAAACATTTTGAACCATCAAATGTGATAGATGAAATTAATCTATCTGTTAGTAATATGAGTGACTCTATTAAGTCTTTTAAATTAGATAGCGGTGTTTCATTAAAAGATGGTACAGTAATTACTAAAGAGGGTAAATTGGATCAAAAACTATCTAATGGCTTTAATATACTAAATTATAATGATAATAAAGTTATTGCAGTAAATAATAATACTATTTTATTAGATAATGATAAAATAACTTTTTCAAATGAAGCTGTAGCTGCTACTTTGAAAAATAATATTTTAGCAATAGTATTTATTGATAATTCTATTGCTATGTATGATGTTGCATCAAAGAAGATTGTATTTAAAGATTATTATGATCATTCATTTCTGAATGATATTAAAATTGCTAATCCCTATTTTATGGATGACGTGATTCTTTTTCCAACACTTGATGGTAAAGTTGTTGTAGTTGATGTAAATTCTAAAAAAGTAATAAGAAATATAGTAGTTAGCAGTGATGGTGATATAAAAAACATTATCTATATGGGTGTAATAAGTGATACTTTTATTGCAGCAACAAATAACAAAATATTGTCTTTGGGTTCAGGTAATGTAAAAACAGAAGATTTTGATATTAGTTCTATTGTTATATCTAAAAGCAATATTTATATATCGACTATTGATGGTAAGATAATTAAATTAGATAGTTCACTAAATGAGCTTGGATCTAAAAAGTACAAGTTTGCTAAAATTTTTGCTATGGTTCATACTGATGGTTATATATATGCATTAGAGTCTGAAGGTTATATAATAGCTATTGATGATACATTTTCAAAAGATACAGTATATGAATTTGAATTTGATAACAAAGAATATGCTATTGCAGTAGGTGATACAATATTCTTTGATAATAAATATATAGAGATAAAATAAACTGAAAACATTAATTAACTTTCTAAACTCTAAAGATATATTTTTTGAATCGTGCGTAGAGATATCACCTAGAGAGTTAAAATCAAGAAAAAAAATAAAAATATACGATTCTTTAGATATTAGAAAAAAATATTGTTCTGTATTTATTATAGAAGCTAAAAGTAGATTTCTTATGAAAAATGCTCAAGACCTTATAGTACTATGTGCTGAGTTAATTTCACATAAAGAGCATAACTATAAATACAAATATTTAATCATATCCTCACCTGTATGCAGTAAGGCTGAAAAGTTATTAAAAGAGAATAATTGGAAAGTATTTAAAGGTAGTTTGTAGATGATATTGTGTGATATTGGAAATACAACATTTCATTTTAAATATGAAAATCAAGATTTTAGAATATCTCATCAAGAGAAGCTTCCTAAACTAAGTGGCAAAATATATTTTATCAGTGTTAATCAAAAGGGAACAAAAAAGCTTTTAGATCAATATCCTAATGCAATAAATATAGAAAATATTTTAGAGTTTAAAACAAAATATAAAGGGATGGGTATTGATAGAAAAATAGCATCTTTAAATATTAATGATGGTGTTATAGTTGATGCAGGAAGTGCAATAACTGTAGATATTGTGAAACAAGGTAAGCATGAGGGTGGATTTATATTGCCTGGATTACAATCTTATAAGAGTATATATCCTCAAATATCTAAAGAGTTAAGTTTTAATTTTGATAATAATATTTCATTAGACAATATACCTCTTAATACTAACGATGCTATCAACTATGCTATCTTTCAATCAATTATATTACCTATAAAAAATGTATTAAAAAATATACCAATAATATTTACAGGTGGTGATGGAGAAATATTATCTAAATATTTTAAAAATTCAATCTATAATGAAAATCTAATTTTTGATAATATTAAACTACTATTAGATAGAATGCCACAAAGATAGTAAATAAAAGGGATTATAGATGCTAACAATTGCATTACCAAAAGGTAGAATTGCTGAAGAAACTTTAGAGAAATTTGAGAAAGCATTTAATGAAAAATTTGTTTTTGAAGATAGAAAATTAATTTTAGAAAAAGCTGGTTTTACATTTTTAAATGTTAGAAATCAAGATGTACCAACTTATGTAATGCATGGTGCAGCAGATTTAGGTGTAGTTGGACTGGATGTATTAGCAGAAAAAGAATATGATCTTATAAAACTTCTAGATCTTGAAATAGGTAAGTGTAAAGTATCTATTGGATTAAAGGCTGGAACTAAACTTGACTGGACAAAATCTGAAATAAAAGTTGCTACAAAGCATGTAAATATTGCAAAAGGTTTCTTTGAGAAAAAAGCTATGGCAGTTGATATTGTAAAATTATATGGTTCAATAGAATTAGCTCCTCTTGTTGGATTATCTGATTGTATTGTTGATATTGTAGAGACTGGTGCAACAATGAAACAAAATGGTTTAGAAGTTGGTGATACTATTATGGAAACTTCAGCACACTTAATTGCAAATAAAAACTCATTTTATATTAAAAAAGATGAGATTTTAAATATTAAAGAGAAGATACAGGAAGTTTTATAGTTTTGAATGGATTGGATCTTTATTCAAAAATTGAATGTTATCTTGACTTTGAAGAAGAAGTTAGAGAGTTACATAAATATTTTTTAATACAGTTACTTGAAAAAGAGATAAAAGATGTACTTGATATTGGTTGTGGTCAAGGTGAATTACTAGAGATACTTAATTTGAATAAAATTAATGGATTTGGTATAGATTTAAGTCAAATACAAATTGACTTTGCTGTGCAAAGAGGTGTTGATGCACAATGTATTGATCTTTGTAAAGTAGATAAAAAATTCAAATGTGCTACTGCTACATTTGATGTTCTTAATTATATTCCCAAAAAAGATTTACTAAATTTTTTAAAGTGTACGAATGATGTTTTAGAAGATGGTGGATATTTTATTTTTGATATCAATTCATTATTTGGATTTGAAGAAGTTGCAGTAGGCTCTTTAAGTATAGATACAGATGAAAAGTTTATAAATGTTGATGCTAATTTTGATGGTAATAGCCTAATAACTGATATTACACTATTTAATAAGCTTGAAGATGATACGTATAAAAAAGAACAGGGCTATATTGAGCAATATTTTCATAATGAAAAAACACTAAAAAAACTTTTAAAAGATGCTGGATTTAAAATAGAAAAAATAGATAAGTTCAATTTGCATAGTCAAGATGAAGCAGACAAATTAATATATACTTGTATAAAGTTATAATTTTTTAATATTATCTATTAACTCTTCAGGTGTTAATGAATAGTTATTACCTGTATAATTATTTGAAGCTATTGTGTGAGCTAAACTTCCATTAACAGCAGCATTCAGTGCTGTATATCCTTGAGCTAATAAAGATCCAATTAATCCGGCTAATACATCACCTGTACCACCTTTACTTAATCTTGAACTACCTAGAGTATTGATATATACTTTGGAATTATTAGCAATTAATACATTTACACCTTTTAATAAGATTGTAATATTTGGATATCTTTTTGTAAATAATTCAAGGTAATAAAATCTATTATTTTGTAATGTCTCAATATTTATATTATCTATATTGCATAGTTTTAATAATGAACAAAACTCTTTAGGATGAGGGGTTAAAACTATATTTGAATTATCTAAGAGTTTCAATATTTTTGTATTATAAAACAGATCAGCATCTATTACTTTTGCTATAGTATTATCTAATATTTTTGAGTTTATTTTTTTACCTAGTCCCATACCCATACATATTGCACTGGTATTTTCTGGTATTTTCTTATTTTGCATAATAGAATTTTTTATTTTTTTTATTGGTCTTTTTGAAATTACTGTGATTAACCCAGATCCAAATGCAAAGCCAGCTTCAGCACACAGCAAAGATGCACCTTGCTTTTCTCCACTTAATACAGCTAAATGACCAAAAGTACCTTTATTTGCTATCTTATTATCTCGAAGAGGAAGAGTCAAGTCTTTTTTTTCTAATAGAAAATAATCTGAATCATTTTCATAAATATCTCTTTGAATTCCTAAGTTTGCAACTTTTATTTTTCCAACATATTGTTTTACATTATCTGTAAAAAGTGATTTTTTTAATGCACCCATTGTAATTGTTGTATCTGCATTAAAACATATTGGAGATATTTGCCCTTGATTATTAATACCACTTGGAATATCACAGGCTAGTTTGTAGCAATCTATTTTATTTAATTGTTTTATAATATTTATACTTGTTTGATTTAGTGGTCTTGATAAACCAGAACCAAATAAACAATCAACGATTAAAGAATAGTGACCTTTTAAATTTGAAATATTTTTTACAATATTTATACCAAGCAAATTTACACGTTTTAGTTGTACTTTGGCAATATCTGTTTTAACTCCAAATGGAATATATAATTTTACATTGTATTTACCGAATAATAGTCTAGCCAATGCAATGCCATCTGCACCATTATTACCATTACCACATACTATTAAAATTGTAGAATTAACTTTGAATTTTTTTTCTATAAATCTAAGTATAGAATCAGCAGCATGTTCCATAAGTATATCTTCACTTAAACCATACTGCTCATAACATCTTTTATCAAGAGAATTAACTTCATTAAAAACTTTTTTCATAGTAAGAGTTCCTTTTTTAATTAAACTTTTTTAATAATAATGGTGGAATTATTGTAGTGACAATTATTACAAATATTAGCATTGCATAGATCTCATTTGGTAGGACTCCAGCCTGTCTGCCCATTTCCGCAAAAATAAGACCAACTTCTCCTCTAGGTACCATAGATATACCAATAATAATATTGTTTTTTAATGATTTTTGGTAAACAAAAAAAGCACCAATAAACTTTGTGATGAATGCAATTAATATAAATGTTATTGCCATAATCCAAAAATCATATGAACTAAAATCTATAATACTAAGATCAACAGAAAGCCCAACCATTACAAAGAATATTGGAGTAAAAAGTTGAATAATTGGTGTCATCTCATTTTGTACATTTTTTAGTAGTGTATGGTTAGCTTGTAATAGTGTTCCAAATGGTAAAAAGAATCTTCTTGATAATGCTACGCCTGCGGCAAAAGAACCTAGAATTGCTGGTGCACCTATAAGATGTGAAAGATAAGAGAATAATAAAATAAGTGTGATAATAATTGTAGGTATATATCCAGGAACTAGATGTTTGTCATGATAATTATGTATAAAACTTGACATTGTCTTTGCAAGAATAGGAGCAAGCACTAAGAATAATAATACCATAGCAGTAACAGAAACAGTATGGTCAAAACTTATTTTATTAGAAATAGAATAATCATAGATAAAAACTAATAGTAAAATACCTATAATATCATCAATCACAGCTGCCCCTATGATTATTTGTGCAGCATTGCTATTTTCTAAATGAATATCTTTTAAAACACGAATAGTAATACCAATACTTGTAGCTGTTAAAGTTCCACCTATAAAGAGTGAGATTACAGTTGATAGTTCAAAGAAGTAGAATGATGTGCTAAAGCCTATACTAAAAGGCAATATAATACCTGCTACTGCAACAACTAGTGATTTTTTACCTGCATCTTTTAGTCTTTTAAAATCTGTTTCTAATCCAACTTCAAATAAAAGTAAAATTACACCGATTTCTGCTAGTATTCTTAGTACTTCGTTTGGTTCTATGAGACCAAGTACTGATGATCCTAGAAGTATACCAGCAAATAGCTCTCCTAATACAGAGGGGATGTTAAATCTAGCAAATAGCTCACCTAAGATTCTTGCAGATATTAAAATAAGAAATAGTGATAAGAAAAAACTATGTATATCCATAATAATTATTATATGGTAATTATTATTAAGAATTTAGTTTTTTACTTAAATTTCCATCCATCATTTTCTAAAATAGCTATAATTTTACTTTTTACATCACCTTGTAGCTCTATCCATTCATCTTTTATAGTGCCACCACAGGCTAATTTTGACTTTAAAAGTTTTAATACTGCTTTCTTTTCTTTGTCACTCATATAAAATCTACCTACTAAAGTTACAGGTTTACCTTTTCTTTTTTCAAATGTAAAAACTAATTGATGTTCATTTTTAGATATTTTTTCAAAACTTTTATCTTTTGATTTTAGTTTTCCAGTATCCCATGAATCACCATTTAAATTAGCACCCATTTTAAACATCTAAAATCCTTTTACTCTTGTTTGTGTTTTTATTGCATTAAGATTGACAAAATCTTGTTGTTTGTATTGCTCAATTGCTACACGACCTATCATTGCAGCATTATCACTACAGTATTTTAAATCTGCTAATAAAAGATGATCGCACCTAAACTCTTTAAGTAATTTGTCAATTTCTTCTCTTAGTTTTAAGTTTGCACTAGCTCCACCTACTATTGCAAATTGTGTAGGTGGATTTTGTTTAAAATACTTTTTTAATTTCATAGTAATATGTTTAATTGCTGCTTTTTGGAATGATGCACATATATCATATTTATCTTGAAGTGTTAACTTATCAAGCTCTCCTAGTTTTTCTATATGAACTCTAACTGCATTTTTAAGACCACTATAGCTAAACTCTATATGTGGAGATTGTCTTAATGGTATTGGTAAATCAAATTTATCTTTATTGCCTTGAATAGCATATTTTTCTACTATAGGTCCACCTGGATATCCAAGACCAAGCATCTTTGCAACCTTATCAAAACTTTCTCCAAAACTATCATCCATAGTTTGGCCAATTATTTTTATATCATTTAATGATGTAGCTTCTATAATTTGAGTATGTCCACCTGATACAAGTAAAACTGTAGATGGTAAGGATATTTTCTTATCAATAAATAATGAATAAATATGACCCTTTAGATGATTTACAGAAATTAGTGGTAAATTTAGACTTAATGCTAGTGCTTGAGCCATTGTCACACCTTCTGTAAGTGTCAAGGAAAGTCCTGGATGTGTTGTCACAGCAATAGCTTTTAGATCTTTAAAGTATGGCTTGCATTCTTCAAGTATTTTTGGCAAAGCTGTAGCGTGTAATCTTGCAGCTAATTCTGGTACAACACCACCATATTTACTATGTTCAATCTCTTGAGATATTTTTTTATGATAAAGTAATTTATTATTCTCAATAGATGTTATTGCAATTGAACTATCATCACAACTTGATTCTATACTAAGAATCACCTTTACACTCCTCGTTAATGTCTCTTTTGATCCAATCAATTACACATGATAATTCACCATATCCAGAGTCAGCATTTATATGACCAGCATTCTCTAATATTTTTAGACCAATATTTAATTCACTTTGTAAATCCATAGCTTCGTCTGCGGTCATATATGGATCATTATCACTACTTACCATAATAATCTCTTTTGCTTTTAAATCATCTACTATAGGATATGGAAAAAATGTTTTTAATTCTTCAATATTACAGCTTTGTGATACAGGAGCAACTAGCATTAATTTTTCAATTTGTTCTATGGTAAATTTATTCACAAAGTGAAACCATAATATATTTGCTAATGAATGACATACTACAATATCAGGTTTAAAGTGATTAAACTCTTTTTCTAAAAAATTAAGCCATTCATCAAAATTAGGAAAGTCTTTATTTGGTAATTGCGGAAATGATACTGTATAGTTTTCTTTGATTAGTTCACTTGCACTCCAAGCTTGCCAATGTGGAAAATCACTTCCACCCCAACCATGTAATATTAATACTTTTTTCATGATATTTTGTACTTTTTTCTTTCTAATCTATCTTGAATCTTATCATCTAGCATTTGAATATTCAACATCTCATCTTCTAGAAATACTAAGCCTACAAGTTCTTTACATTTTTCTTTTTCATTGTTGCTATTATGTTTTTTCCAATTTTCTAACTTATCTTTATAAATATCAGATATCTTGTCTTCATGATATTTTCTCTCTAAAATAAGTGCAATTGTTATCATTAGTAACATTAAAAATGGTATTAGCATATCAGGCACAGTATCTCCTCACTTCTTTGTCAATTTCAAATATATCATCTATTGTTTTTGGATTTATATTAGTAAACTTTTCTACTGCATCAATAGTTATTTTTGCAATATCCGTAAATTTGATTTTATTATTTAAAAATTTCTCCACAGCCACTTCATTTGCTGCATTTAAGACTACACCAAGCTCTGGTTTTTTTAGCATTTTATCTTTAATACTCCAAATAGGATATCTAATGTGGTCTATATCTCTAAACTCTAGATTTTTTAATTGAACTAAATTAGAATGATTAATGATTTGTTCATCAACATTACCCATAATAGCATATGCTATTGGTAGTTGCATAGAAGCATTTGCTATATGTGCGGTTGAACTTCCATCGACAAAATTTATCATAGCATGTATTATTGATTTAGTTTCTATAATAGCATCTATTTTGTTAGTATCAAAAAGCCATTTTGCTTCAAGTATTTCAAATAGTTTATTGGTCATTGTGGCACTATCAATTGTGATTTTATTTCCCATAGACCAGTTTGGATGATCTAATGCTGCTTCTATGCTTACATCTTCAAGTTTATCTAGTGGTAGATCTCTAAAACTACCTCCTGATGCAGTAATTGTCATACTGTCTATAGTTTTAGTATTATCCAATAGATACCAAAGCCCAAAATGTTCACTATCTATAGGTGTAATATATGATTTATCTACAAAAGCACCAGCTACAACTAGTGATTCTTTATTCGCAAGTGCCACTTTTTTCTTGCATTCTATAGCTTTTAGTGTTGGTTTTAATCCAAGAAATCCAACTAATGCATTTACAACAATATTTGAATTAGAGTTTTCTATTGCATCTAATATTGCATCTTCTCCAGCTGTTACAGATGTATGATTTACTTTAGATATATCATTTTGGTTGGCTATAACTACATGTGCTGGATTTATCTGTTCTATTTGTTTATTTAGCAATTTTATATTTGTACCAGCAACCAATACATCAATATTTATATTAAATCTTTGTGCAATAATTAAAGTATTTACACCTATAGATCCTGTTGACCCAAGAACTATCAAGTAAATAGCCTTAAAAGTACTAGCATAATGATTCCACCAAATAAATATCCATCTGTTCTATCTAAAATTCCACCATGTCCAGGTAAGATATCTCCACTATCTTTTACATCAGCTTCTCGTTTTAAATAGCTTTCAAATAGATCACCAAATACAGATGCTAAAGCAACAATTGCTGAAATAATAATAGCTGCAAATATAGATACTTGGTCTATACTAAAAATTGTACCAAGAATTGTTGCAGTGATGATACCACCAGCAACACCTTCTAGAGTTTTATTTGGACTCGTTTCACAAAACTTTGTAGAACCTATGCTTTTACCAGTAAAATATGCGCCAATATCAGCACCAGCTACTACAACCAATAGCCAAAGTAAAGATCCTATACCAAAAGAGATATATAGTGATAAAAGGAATAAAAATGATGCTATAGGATATAAAAGTGGTAAAAATAAATCCTTATCCAGTTCTTTAGTATATGCTAAAATAGATGCAAATATAATTGCTGTAACAAAAATTAGGTCTTCTGGCTTTGGATAAAATGCAGCAGCAACCCATATAGCACCTGCATAGATATAAATTTGATTATTATCTTTTTGAAATAAATCCATTGCTTCACTAATAGCAACTATCAATAATCCACCTAATAATAACCACATAATAAAGAATGAATCTAAAAGACCAATTATAATTGCAGCAACTAAAAGTGCTACACCTGTTTTAATTCTTGTTGAACTATCACTTATTATATCAAATATTTTATTGTCTAACATAATTTAAACCTTTACACTAATTGTATTATATGGATTATACAAAACATTTGCTTTTGATTGAATTTTTACATTTCTTCTTTGTGTATAATCAACAAGATAATTACCAATAGAATCAACAGAAAATTGAGCTACTATAGATGCTGCTTTTTGTATAATATGCTCTGGTAAAGTTTTTTTGGTATTAATTACTATTAAGTGAGAAGATGGACGATCCTTTAGGTGAAACCAGAAGTCACTTGCTCTAGAGTTTTGTAATAGAAAAATATTTTCTCGTTCATCACGTCCAAGCATGATTTTATATCCATCTATAAAGAAACTTTGATACGGTTGTGCTTTTTTTGTTTTGATTTGGTTTTTATCTTTTTTAGGAAGATAAAATTCTATTTCATCTAAAGATTCACATAAGCTAATAGTTGATATTAATCTATTAAAGAAGTCTAATTTTTGTGTTAAATTGATATATTCTATATGTTGATTCTTCGCTTTTTGTTTTGCCTTTTTTGATTTTGAAAAAAGATTATTTGATTTTTTGATATTTACTTCTTTTTCATAACCATTAAATTTATATAGATCATTGAGTAGTTTGCTAGCTTCTTCATTATATTGTATAGATTGTTGTTCTAATTTTTCTACATCATCTAAACTATTTAATATCTTTTCTATTTTTAATATTTGTTTTTTAAGTTGAGTTATTTTTTGCTTTTTTGTAGATTGAAGTTCTTTTGATTCTTTATCTTTATATATATCAATTAAGTATTGATCGATATCTGTTATATGTTGTTCTTCATAGTTATAGTTAGGTTTATCTAGTTGTGTAAGTTTAGTACCAACTTTTATAACTCTTGTTGATGTCCATTCATCAATATGTCTTAGTGCCTCTAAAATAATATTATTCTCATCAGTAATAATTGCATTTGTATGTTTTCCGGTAAATTCAAGTTGTAAATATGTTGATACTTTTTTATATGAAGACTTATTAGTAGTTTTAATTAAAATAATTTTATCATTATTTAATAGTTCAATAGTATCTATATATGAATTATTAAATTTTTTTTGGAGTTGAATATCAAATGGGGCATTAAATTTTTTTTGTGATTTTGTATCGATATCTCTTTTATATATATTACTATTACCTTTTGTCATGTCAAAGTAATATATATTTCTATCATTGAATTCAATTTTGAGTGTATTATTCTCTATTCTTTGAATAGAATGTATAGATTTATATTGTTTTAGTTTATTTGTTAAGTTATATAGTACATAATGTTTCATATGTGAATGTTAACATAAGCCCACAAAATAGTAGCTAATAGACAAATCCAAAAATTTCTTTCAATATTTCGTTAAAAACCCTTGACATTTAAAATAAAACCCACTATAATTCCATCCACAAAACAAGCG
>CAZWLA010000019.1:0-23539 GCA_964633845.1 uncultured Arcobacteraceae bacterium
CATTTGAGAAATAAATCTTGTGAATTTATTGTCTTATTTTTTAAGGCCATTATATATTTTATTATATCAGATTGACACAGAATTTTTAACACTCCCATAAATTGTAAAGTAATTGTGAATTATATCCCTTGTAGTAGGATATTCCAAATATACTCACACTCTTCATCATTTAGCTCTATAGTGCTATGTTCTTCAAAAAGCTTTTGAATTTGTTGAAGATTAAACCTTCTGGAGTAGCTACATTTACTATGAGTAGGTAATAAACTTCTTACAAGTGATATATTATTATCACTAATTGGCTTTTCACAAAGGAAACATTCATATTGAGTATGAAGTCTACCTTCATGTTTAAGTAGTTTTGTATACCCTTCTATAATAGCTCGTTTTGGATTTTGCTTGGTAATTTTATGTATTAGATCATTAATAAGTATAAAATAAAAATTATCAATATCTTCTACATCTTTTAGATGTCTATAAAATAGCTTTAAAAATCTTTGATGACAATATAGCTTTTCTTTATCTAAAATCCATGGAAAGTTAAGTTGTATCACATCTTTTAATCTTGGGATGTTACTTTTGAGATTTGACTCAAGTTCAAAGTCTATTTTATATCCGATATTTATATGTGAATGTCTAGCACCATAAAACCTGTAAGCTACAATAATTTCATCTTCTGTAAGAATGGTTACAATAAGATCATCATCTCTTACTGGTTTAAAATCAATTATATATCCTTGCATGTTAACTATGCTTGGGCTATTTACTTTGAGAGATTAGAACATCCTCAATCATCTTATCTAAATCACCATCTAAAATAGCATCAATATTTGAATAACCTATACCACTTCTTGTATCTTTTACTTGCTGGTATGGTTGCATTACGTAAGACCTAATCTGATGACCCCATCCAATTTCTGATTTTGATATTCCATTTTTTTCAGCCATTTGTTTTTCTAACTCTAGTTCATAAAGTCTTGATTTTAGCATCTTCATTGCACTGGCTTTGTTTTTGTGTTGTGATCTATCATTTTGACATTGAACTACAACACCAGTCTCAATATGTGTAATTCTAATAGCTGATTCTGTTTTATTTACATGCTGACCACCTGCACCACTTGCTCTATATGTATCAATTCTTATATCTTTGTCTTCAATTTCTATATCAATATTGTCATCAACTTCAGGTGATACCATTACAGATGCAAAAGATGTGTGTCGTTTAGCATTTGAATCAAATGGTGAGATTCTTACTAATCTATGAATTCCATTTTCAGCCTTTAAATAACCATAGGCATTAATACCACTTACGATAAATGATACATCTTTAATACCAGCTTCATCTCCTGCTTGATGATCTAAAATTTCAACTTTGAAGCCTTGTCTTTCTGCCCATCTTAAATACATTCTATAAAGCATATGTGCCCAATCACAAGACTCAGTTCCACCAGCTCCTGGATGTACAGATACAATCGCATTGCTAGCATCATCATCGCCACTTAACATCACTTCAATTTCAGTCTTTTGAATGATCTCTTCAAGGCTTGAAGCTTCTTCAAAAAGTGTTTCTATAGTATCTATATCATCTTCTTCTGTTGCCATTTCATAAAGTTCATTTGCATCTGTTAAGGTTTCATTTGATTTATTAAACTTATTTAGTCTTCCTAAAAGTCTATTTTTTTCTTGACCTATTTTACTAGCTTTTTCTTGATTTGACCAAAAATCTGGATCTTGTTCAATTTGTTCTATCTCTTCTAGTCTAGATTTGATTTCACTTGGCTTTAGTATTGATTCAATATTTTGTAGTTTTTTATTTAAAGTCTTTAAAAGTTCTGTATATTCATAATTATCCATAAGTTTATTGTATACTAATTTTAGTTAAAAACGGTAGAATATATTATTCAACGAAAGCTTAGGAGCTTAAAATGACAATAGAATTAACAAAAGAATTTTTAGGCTGGTGTACTGTGATTAATATGGGTATTTTAATATTTTGGTTTTTGATGATTGTATTTGTCAAGGACTTTGTGTACAGTATCCATAACAGGTGGTTTAATTTATCCCAAGAGAAGCTAAATAGTATACATTATTCTTCGATGGCATATTATAAATTAACAATCTTTATATTTAATTTAGTTCCCTATATTGTATTATCAATTATGAGTTAACTATAATATATAAGAAGATAAATGATAAAACTATATAAAAAAGAATTTGATAGATTAGTAGCTAAAGATATTTTTGAATTTGAAGTGCAAAATCCAGACTATAAGTCTTTAGTAGATTTGGCACAAATAAATTTTTGTAAATTTCTTACACCAAAGATATTAGATGAACACACTATCATTGCAAGATTTGAAAAGCTTGATACTAGAAGTTCATTTCATCAAGAGAGTGATAATATAGAAAAGTATGGAATAGATTCTACTTTTGCTACAATTAATAAAAATGAACAAGCATCTTTTTTATACTATTATAAACAAGCCTTAGAAAATGTAAAATGTAATCAAAGAATAAAAATACTAAATCTTGGTGTAAATTCTGGTGATGAGTTTGAGGTGATTAAAGAATATATATCAAATTTTGAAAATTTAGAATTAGTTGGGATTGATTATTGTGCATCTGCTATCAAACAAGCACAAGAAAAATTTAAAGATGATAAAAATATAAAATTTTTAGAAGCCAATATAAATAATCTAAATGATTTTAATTTAGGTACTTTTGACTTAATTATATCTATAGGGACACTACAAAGTGTTAATTCAAATTTTAAATTGTTGTTTCAAGATATAGTACAAAAATATCTTAAAAAAGATGGTGCTATGATACTAGGCTTTCCAAATTGTCGTTGGATTGATGGCCAGATGATATATGGTGCAAGTGCTAAAAATTATAACTTTTCAGAGATGACAGTACTTTTTAATGATGCTCAATTTTGTAAAAAATATTTACAACAAAAGAAGTTTAGAGTCACACTAACTGGTAAAGATTATATATTTTTAACAGCTACATCGATAAAAAAATAAAGAAAAGAAGGCAAAACCAAATGATACTAAATCCAAAACTAAGAGAAGATATTAAAATAGGTGCAAATGTAAATATAGTACTAAAAAAAGATCAACGATCTGGGAAACTAACACAAGGGATAGTGAAAAGATTATTGACCAATTCCCCACAACATCCAAATGGCATAAAAGTACAATTAGAAAATGGACAAGTAGGAAGAGTAAAAGAGATAGTATAATTAATATTGTGTAGGATAAAATACGCGCATGAAAATAATTAATAATATACATACTTTAAAACAAAATTTAAAATTACAAAAATCTATAATAGGATTTGTACCAACTATGGGTGCATTACATGATGGACATATCTCTCTAATAAGAAAAGCAAGAGAAGAAAATGATATAGTAGTTGTATCTATATTTGTAAATCCTACACAGTTTTTAGCAGGGGAAGATTTAGATAAATATCCATCAAAAATGCTTGCAGATGAAAAAATATGTAAATTAGCTGGAGTTGATTTTCTGTTTACCCCAGATATAAATACAATGTATACGCAAGATGAGGTTTTGATAAAAGCGCCAATCTTAAGAAGCTATACACTAGAAGGTGAAAGACGACCAGGACATTTTGATGGTGTACTTCAAGTAGTATGTAAATTATTTAATATTGTAAATCCTACAAATGCTTACTTTGGTAAAAAAGATGCACAGCAATTAAGTCTTATTAAATTAATGGTTGAAAATCTTTACATGGATATAAATATTATAGAGTGTGAAATTATAAGAGAAGCAGATGGCTTAGCCATGAGTAGTAGAAATGTATATTTATCTGATAGTGAAAGGATAAAATCTTTACAAATATCAAAATCATTAAAAGTTGCTACAAAGAAAATAATGTCTGGATCTACATCATGTGATGAGATTATTGGACATATGGAAGATACACTTGATGGTATAGATATAGAGTATATATCAATAGTAAATAGAAGATTTGATAAAATAGAAAAAATACAATTAAAAAATACAATTATTCTTGTAGCTGTAAAAATTGGCAATACAAGATTAATTGATAATATTTGGGTATAGGGATAATATATGGAAAAAACATTACACTTAGTTAGTCTTGGTTGTACAAAAAATCTTGTAGATAGTGAAGTGATGCTTGGAAAACTGAGTGATTATAAAATTATTAATGATCCAGCAATAGCCGATGTGATTATTGTAAATACATGTGGATTTATAGAATCTGCAAAACAAGAATCAATAAATACAGTATTAGATTTAGATGATGAAAGAAAAGATGAATCTGTCTTAGTTATGGCTGGATGTTTAAGTGAAAGATATCAAAAAGAGCTAAAAGAAGATATGCCAGAGATTGATATTTTTACTGGTGTTGGGGATTATGATAAGATAGATGAGCTAGTAGATGAAAAGAGAAGTCAGTTTACACCAGAAGTATTTTTAACAAATGAAAATGTAGATAGGATAATTACTGGATCATCATATCATGCATATATCAAATTAAGTGAAGGGTGTAATCAAGCTTGTAGTTTCTGTGCAATTCCTGGCTTTAAAGGTAAGCTATTTTCTCGTACTTTAGCTTCAATTATTAAAGAGGTTACAAATCTTGTAGCAAATGGGTATTATGACTTTTCATTTGTATCTCAAGACTCAAGTTCATTTTTAAGAGACCATGGGATCAATGATGGATTAGAACAGTTAATAGATGCTATTGAAAAAATAGAAGGTGTAAAATCTGCACGAATTTTATATCTATATCCATCTACAACGACATTAGATTTAATAGATAAAATAGGTCAGTCAAAACTTTTCCATAGCTATTTTGATATGCCGTTACAGCATATATCTGCTCATGTTTTAAAGATTATGAAAAGAGGTAAGGGGAGTGAAAAACTTAAAGAGTTAATGGATCATATGCACAAACAGCCTAACTCTTTTGTGCGATCTACATTTATTGTTGGACATCCAGGAGAAACTCAAGCTGATTTTGAAGAACTTTGCACTTATGTAAGAGAGTATAAGTTTGATAGAGCAAATGTATTTTCTTATAGTGATGAAGATGGTACAACATCATATGATATGGAAGAAAAAGTTCCACAAGAGATTATTGATACTAGGGCTGAAATTTTAGGTGATATAATTGCTCAAACTACACAAGAAGCTTTAGAGAAAAAAATTGGTCAAATTATTCAAGTAATTGTAGATGGAGAGAGCCAAGAGCATGAATATCTTTTAAGTGCCAAAGATATTGTATGGGCTCCAGAGATTGATGGTGAGATCTATATAAATGATAATGAACTAGGTGATGGAGTGCAGATTAAATTTGGACAAATTTATAGTGCGAAAATTACTGAACTAGCTGGAGATAAATTACTAGCAACTATTATAAAATAAAAGGCTAAAAGATGTTTCTCCCAACTATAAAAGAAGAATTAAAAACATTAAGCTGGGAACAGCTTGATATTATTTTAGTAAGTGGAGATACATATATTGATTCACCTTATAGTGGTATGGCGATTGTTGGACAATTGTTATTGCAACAAGGATATAAAGTAGGAATTATAGCACAGCCTGATTATGAAAGTGATGTAGATATTACAAGACTTGGTGAACCAAAATTATTTTGGGGAGTAAGTTCTGGATTAGTTGATAGTATGGTTGCAAACTATACAGCACTAAAAAAGTTTAGAAATTCTGATGATTTTACACCAGGTGAAAAAAATAATAGACGACCAGATCGTGCAACACTTGTTTACTCAAATTTAATTAGAAGATATTTTAAAAATACTGTACCTATTGTACTTGGTGGAATAGAAGCAAGTTTACGTCGTACGGCACATTATGATTATTGGTCAAATAAGGTGCGAGGGTCAATTTTATTTGATGCAAAAGCAGATATATTAGTATATGGAATGGCAGAAAAATCTATTGTAGAAGTAGCATCTGCATTAGCTACAAATCAATCCTATGAAGATATCAGAGGTATATGCTATATTAGCAAAGAGCCTAAAGATGAATATATAAAACTACCAACACTTAAAGAGTGTCAAGATAAAAATGATAAAAATAAGATGATAGATATGTTCCATCTTTTTTATGATAACAATGACCCAATTACAGCAAATGGTTTATCTCAAGAACATAATGGAAGATACTTAATTCAAAATCCACCACAATTTTATATGAGTGAAGATGAGATAGATAATGTTTACAATCTACCATATGAAAGGGAAGTACATCCCCACTATGCAGCTCAAGGTAAAGTAAAAGCTATGGAGACTATTCGATTTTCGGTGACAACACATCATGGATGCTATGGAGAATGCAATTTTTGTGCTATTTCTGTACATCAAGGTAGAACCATACGAAGTAGAAGTGAAAAGTCTATTTTGAGTGAAGTAAAAGGATTTACTAAAAATCCAAAATTTAAAGGTACTATCTCTGATGTAGGTGGAGCAACTGCAAATATGTATGGATACGAGTGTGATAAGAAGCTTAAAAAAGGTACATGTGAAGATATACGATGTACTGGTCACCGTATGTTTAATCCTATGAAGTTCACAAAGCCAAAAGACAAAGACTATAAAATATGTCCAGTCTTAAAGCCAAACCATAAACGAAATATAAACTTACTACAAGATATACGAAATATCCCTGGGGTAAAAAAAGTATTTGTAAATAGTGGTATTAGATATGATTTAATAAATGAAGATGAGCATTATGGAAAAGAGTATCTAAAAGAGATTGTTTCTCATCATGTAAGTGGTCAGATGAAAATAGCTCCTGAGCATAGTGAATCAAAAGTCTTAAAATATATGGGTAAACCAGATAAAAAAGTATTGACTGATTTCAAGCAAAATTTTGAAGATCTCAATAAAAAAAGTGGGAAAAATCAATTTCTTACATATTATATGATTGCAGCACATCCTGGTTCTACTCAAAAAGATATGGAGGATTTAAAATCGTTTGCAAATGCAGATTTAAAATTAAATCCAGAACAAGTACAAGTATTTACTCCAACACCATCTACATACTCAACACTTATGTACTATACAGAACTTGATCCTTGGACAAGAGAAGCAATATATGTTGAAAAAGACCCTAGTAAAAAACAAAAACAAAAAGATGTAGTAACACAAAGTAGTAACTATAAAGGTAAAAAGCCTAATAATCAAAGAAGATCTTGTAGTTCTAAATCAAAAACTTATAAAAAAATTACTAAATAAAATTAACTAAAACTGTTTAGTAGTTTTATGTGAACTTCCTTTATAATAGTTAAAATATTAAAAGAGTAAGGAAAGATATCAAATGTCTTATAATGAATTAAATTCAGAAGAAAAAAGAGTTATTTTACATAAAGGTACCGAGAGACCTTTTACTGGAAAATTTAATGAGCATAAAGGTGATGGTACTTATACTTGTAGACAGTGTAATGCTCCATTATATAAATCAAATAGTAAATTTTCAAGTGGTTGTGGATGGCCAAGCTTCGATGATAATATTGAAGGTGCGGTAAAGAGAGTACCAGATGCAGATGGACAAAGAGTTGAGATAGTTTGTGCTAAATGTGATGGGCACTTAGGACATGTATTTGAAGGAGAACAGTTTACCCCTACAAATACAAGACATTGTGTAAATTCAGTTTCAATTGATTTTGAAGGAAGTGATTCATTTAAAAAAGCATATTTTGCTGCTGGTTGTTTTTGGGGAGTAGAATATCATTTTGAGAAATTTCCAGGTGTAGTTTCTGCTGTGTCGGGGTATCAAGGTGGTGAGGTTGAAAATCCAACTTATGAGCAAATTTGTACAAAAACTACTGGGCATTTGGAAGTAGTAGAAGTAGCTTATGACCCAAACATTGTAAGCTATGAAACTTTGGTTAAATTGTTCTTTGAGATACATGACCCAGAACAACCAAATGGTCAAGGTCCAGACATTGGTCCACAGTACTTAAGTGCAATTTTTACAAGTGATGAAGATGAGAAAAAAGTGATACAGACTATTGCAAAGGAATTAACTAATAAAGGTTATAATTTAGCAACAAAACTATTACCAATGGCACCGTTTTATAAAGCGGAAGAGTATCATCAAGATTACTACCAAAGAAGAAATCAACAGCCATATTGTCATACTTATACTAAAAGATTTTAGACTACTAAAAGAGAGTTTTCGATAATATATCTCTATATTAACAGAAGAGATAAAATATGCGAAAATTTTTAAATGATGAACAAAGAGAAATTCTACTAAGCTCTATTAGAGATATTCCAGACTTTCCAAAGCCTGGAATTGTCTTTAAAGACATTACTACACTTTTAAACAACCCACAAGCTTTTAAAATATTAATGGATCATTTGGAAGATAGATACAAAGATATGAATTTAGATTATATTGCTGGTCTTGATGCAAGAGGATTTATATTTGGTGCAGCACTTGCTGATAGATTAAATATAGGATTTGTACCTATTAGAAAAAAAGGGAAACTTCCAGGTACAACTATTTGTGAGAAATATGAACTTGAGTATGGATTTGATGAATTAGAAATACACCTTGATGCCTTTCCAAAGAAAAATGCTAATGTGTTAATAATAGATGATTTATGTGCTACTGGTGGAACGGCTAGTGCTGCTTGTAATCTAGTAAATGATACAAAATCAAATCTTGTGGAAGTATGTTTTATTATCAATTTAACATTTTTAGATGGTGCAAATAAAGTTACACCATTTGCTCCAATTTACTCCGTATTAGATATTTAAAAGGTAGACAAAGAATGAATAATTATATACCAAAACCATCAAAATTTGATCCAGATTCAAATGGTCACTTTGGAATTTTTGGTGGTCGATATGTGCCAGAAACACTTATGCCAATTTTACTTGAATTGGAAAAGGCTTATGATAAGTATAGATTTGATGAGGACTATTGGGCAGAGGTAAATGCACTGTTAAAAGATTATGTAGGTAGACCAAATCCACTATATCATGCAAAAAATATTTCTGAAGAGATTGGTGCAAAAGTATATCTTAAAAGAGAAGATTTAAATCATACTGGTGCTCATAAAGTAAATAATACTATTGCTCAAGGTGTATTAGCAAAGAAGCTTGGTAAGACAAAAGTAATAGCAGAAACGGGTGCTGGACAGCATGGAGTTGCAACAGCAACAATTGCAGCACTTTTAGGTTTAGAATGTACTGTATTTATGGGTGCAAAAGATGTTGAAAGACAAGAGCTGAATGTATTTAGGATGAAATTGCTTGGTGCAAAGGTAATTGCTGTAGAGTCTGGAAGTAGAACACTTAAAGATGCTATGAATGATGCTATTAGATATTGGGTGACAAATGCCAGAGATACATATTATATCATAGGAACTGTAGCTGGTCCTCATCCTTATCCTATGATGGTAAGAGATTTCCAAGCTATTATTGGTTGGGAAGCTAGGGCTCAATTTTTAGAACTTGAAGGGAAATTACCCGATAGAGTTGTAGCATGTATTGGTGGTGGATCAAATGCAATTGGAATGTTCTCTCATTTTCTAGAAGATGAAGAAACTACATGTGTGGGTATTGAAGCAGGTGGACTTGGACTTGATACAAATAAACATGGATGTAGCTTAAAAAAAGGAAGCCCAGGAGTTTTACATGGTCAGTGTAGCTATTTACTTCAAGATGAAGATGGACAAATATTAGAAGCTCACTCTATTTCTGCTGGTCTTGATTATCCTGGGATTGGGCCAGAGCATAGTTATCACAAAGATTTAGGAACTGTAGAGTTTGATTCTATTACAGATGATGAAGCACTTGATGCATTTATATGGCTTAGTCAAAAAGAGGGAATTATTCCAGCTTTTGAAAGCTCACATGCTATTGCATATCTTAAAAAGGCAAAAGATGAATTACAGGGTAAAACAGTAGTTATAAATCTTTCAGGTCGTGGGGATAAAGATATGATTCAAGCACAAGACTTACTAAAAGATAGATTTGAAGATAAATAGATGTTAAAATTTTTACAAAATAATTCTGGTAAAATTAGTACAGTAATAGTTGTAACATTATTTTCTTTTTTAGCCTATCATTTATATATGGCACCAGTAGCTGGTGTAACAGATAAGTTTATATATTTAATGAAAGAGTATGGATATGTGATACTTTTTTCATGGAGTATACTTGAGGGTGAATCTGGTCTTGTAATGGCAGGATTACTATGTAGTACTGGCGATATGAATCTATACCTAGCAATTTTTATAGCTGGACTTGGTGGATTTGTAGGTGATCAAATATATTTTTATATTGGAAGATATAATAAATCATATGTACACAGTAAATTTAAAGGTCAAAGACGAAAATTTGCTTTAGCACATTTACTTCTCAAAAAATATGGTTGGCCAATAATATTTGCACAAAGATATATGTATGGTCTTCGTACTGTTATACCTATTTCAATAGGTCTTACAAGATATGATGCGAAAATATTTGCATTTATAAATTTAATCTCTGCTTGGATGTGGGGAGCTATTACTATTGTACCAGTTTGGTATTTTGGTGAAGAGATTTTGCAAATTTTAAAACAAGCAAAAGAGTATTGGTATATAGCAATTCCATTTGCATTAACAGTAGTAGGTACTTTTATGTGGTACTTTAATAAAGCTACAAAGAAATAAAAGGGATATTATGAAATTAAATTTAGTAGAAACAAAAGTAAAGTCAGATATTGAGATTGTTATTGTTACAAAAGATAAAATTAAAAAAGATAAAAAGATTTTAAAACAAATAAACTTTAAAGCTGAAGATGAAAGTTGTGTATTATTAGCAAAAGAAAGAAAAATCTATGTTGGATATGATAATACTAGTGATGGTTTAAGAGTTGCTGCTGCAATTGCAATTAGAAAACTAAATGAAACTACTTTTAAAACAGCATCAATAGTAGCAAATGATAATCTAAGAGAAATAGTAGAAGGCTTAGAGTTAGGAAACTATACTTTTGATAAGTATAAATCTACAGCTAAAAAACAAAAGCAAAAAACAATAAATGTTATTGTAGAAAATATTTCACAAGAGCAGATAGATATATTTCAAGAAGCAGTAAATATATCTAATAGTGTAAATATGACTAGAGATTTTGTAAATACAGCACCAGATGACTTTTATCCAAAGATTATGGCAAAAGAGGCTAGAAAAATAGCAAAAGAGAATAATCTTACTTGCAAGGTATTTGATGATGAGTATTTTGAAGAAAATGGAATGGGTTCAATAGCAGCGGTTGGACGAGCAAGTAGACACAAATCAAAGCTTATACACCTTACATATAAGCCTCAAGGTATTGCAAAGAAAAAGATTGTACTTGTAGGTAAAGGTCTTACATATGATTCAGGTGGTCTTAGTCTAAAGCCATCAGACTTTATGGTAACTATGAAATCAGATAAAAGTGGTGGATCAGCAGTACTTGGAATGATGGATGCAATTGCCAAATTAAATTTACCTTTTGAAGTGCATGGTATTGTAGGTGCAGTTGAAAATATGATTGGTGGAGATGCATTTAAGCCAGATGATGTATTAGTAGCTAAAAATGGTAAGACAATTGAAGTTAGAAATACAGATGCAGAAGGTAGACTAGTTTTAGCAGATTGTTTATGTTATGCCCAAGATGAGATTCAAGACATAGATTATATTATGGATTTTGCAACACTAACAGGTGCTAGCGTAGTTGGTGTTGGTCATTATACTACATCTATCATGGGAAATAATAATGAACTTAATTGGAAGGTATGTCAAAGTGCACTAGATTCTGGTGAGTTAGCTACATCATTACCATTTAATAAGTATCTTAGAAAAACAATTAAAAGTAAAGTAGCTGATATTTGTAATATCTCTAGTACTAGATATGGTGGAGCTATTACAGCTGGAATGTTTTTAGATGAGTTTATCAAAGATGAAAATAAAGATAAATGGGTTCATTGTGATATAGCAGGTCCAGCTTATGTAGAAGAACAGTGGGGGTATAATCCATATGGTGCAAGTGGAGCTGGTGTTAGATTTGCAATAGAGTTTATTAAAAGCTTATAATATAGCATGGAAGAACAAGTAAAAGATAATGCTCATTTAGATCTTGAAGCACTTGCTTCAAGACGAGCTGAGGTATACCTTACAGAACAGTTTAAAAAACTTATAGATGAAGCCAAGTCAGAAGTGAAGCAGATACAACCTCACGATATTGATTTAGAAGATTTAGATACACTTCTATTAGATGTACGAGAGCCTGAAGAGTTTGCAAGTGGATATCTTAGAAAAGAGATGCATCTTACAATACCTAGAGGAAAGTTAGAGTTTGTTGCTATTAAGAAAATATTTGAAAAGTATGGGAATTCTGTGCCTATTATTACATATTGTTTCAAAGGTCCAAGGGGACTACTAGCTGCATATCAGCTAAAAAAGATGGGCTTTACAAATGTAGTAAATTTAGAAGACGGACTTCTTAATTGGCTAGGGTCTGGAAGAAGTTTAAAAAGTTATTTTGGTGATATTCAACTTTTAAAAAAGGATAATTAAATTAGTTTAATATATTTTTCACCTTTTCTTGATGAGGAGTATATATATGCAAAACAGATATCTCCATCTTTTATAGAAAATAGATTAAAAATTATTAATGGTAATTTATATATAAACTTTGAAGAGCTTGAGAAGCAAATGAAAAATGCTTCTGCTTTTTTGTTATCATCTTTTCACAAAGCAAGTGGTACTATGTGGCTTGATGAACAGTTAGATAGAATTTATAATTTATCGTTAAAATATGATGTAAATATTATAGACTATAAAATTGAAAAGATCTCTTTTAATCAAAATATTCTATATAGCTTAGATAGTATATTTTGTACATTTATTCCAAATGGATATATTATTAAGCCAGATTTTGGATCACATATATTAATAGACCTTAGAAGATATAAGATAGATATAGAAAAAATAATATCATTAAATATAAATGATAGTGAATTTTGGAATGATGTTGATTCTATTAAAAATAAAATTTTAGAAAATTATCCTAGAATAGTTAAATCTGATGATGAATGGAAATATATACTAACACTAGAACAATATAATATTTGTAGAAAAAAGGGAACAGAAAAAGCATTTACAGGTGAATATGACAAATGCAATAAAAAAGGATTTTATTATTGTGTATGTTGCGACAATAAGTTATTTTCTTCAGAGGATAAATTTGATTCAAAGACAGGATGGCCTAGTTTTACTAATGGATTTAAAAATAGTATAAATATAAGAGTAGATAGATCACATAACATGACAAGACAAGAAACACTTTGTGCAGTGTGTGATTCACATCTTGGACATCTTTTTGCTGATAGTAGATCTTCCAGTGGTCAAAGATACTGTATAAATTCCGTATCTTTAAAACTTAAGTAAAGTTTCAATCTCCTCATCACTAAAACCAGCAGCTTTTCTAGCTTCAATATTTATGTGTTTATTTTTTTTAAAAGAGTTTGGATATACACTATTAACAATTTTGAAATAATCACATGAGAAGTTTTCTTTTTGACTACAACCATATTTATACCATCTATCACCTTTTTTTACATGATCAACTTCCTCTTCAAGTATTATATTTAAAAGTGCAATTATATCTTTTGTATTTGGAATACTTTTTAGTTTCTGTATCATCATTGCATTTGCATCAAGTCCATTTGCTTCCATATATCTAGGTATCAAGGCCATACGTGGAATTAGTTCTAGTGTTTTCATACTAGCATCAAAAAGTCCTTGATGGACTGGTAAATCACCATATTTTATACCATATAGTTCTAATTGTTCATTTATCATATTGAAGTGTCTTATTTCATCTTCGGCAACTTCCATCCAATCTATATAAAATTCTTTTGGCATATTTTGAAATCTATAACATGCATCAAGTGCTAAATCAATAGCAGAATACTCTATATGTGCTACTGCATGAAGTAATATTGCTTTGCCTTCATTTGATGCTAGATTTTTTCTATTAGGAACTTTTTTACTATCAACGATAGTGCAAAAATCTTTAAATGCAGGTTCTTTAAAAACCTCGATAGTATTTGTTGGTTCAAATTCTATATTTTCATCTAAGAAATCTTTATATAATTGTTTAAATAGATTAAATTTATCTTGTGGTACTATGGCTCTTAATGTATCATATACTTTATTGAAAAAATTATTCATATTAAATTATAGCAAGTCTAAACATCTATTTGGTTAAAATAAATTACAAAATAATTAGAGGATATATTATGATAAAAAAAATAGGTTTAACAGCACTAATTACTTCATCAATATTATTTGCTAGTGCACCAAAAAGTGGTTGTATATTAGCACAACAAGGTGAGGTAAAAGTATCATGGGAAAATAAAACTACAAGTGGAAATTTTCAAAATGTTATTTATAATCCAATCAAAGTAGAAGGTCCAAATTTCAGATCTATATTAGTTGGATCAAAAATTGTTTTAAATACAAAGCCAAATAAAACTATATTAGAGATAGTTTCTATAAAAGCAGATAAGAGAATAAAGGGTCAGGCAAGAACTGGTGATATTACAATGCAAATCAATAATAAAAGTAACAAAACTTTTAATATGAAATATTCATTTGCAAATAATTTAATGGAAGCTAGAGGTGTAGTAGATATTTTAAAATATAAAGCTATATCATTTAAGATGAATATTGCTGCTATTTTGTGTGCACCTACTAAATCTAAATAAATAATAAATACTAAAAAAGGCCAAGCTAAAAGCTTGACCTTTTTAGATACTAAATCTAACTATTATAAAAATGGGTTAGCGTAAAGTGCGATTAATGCAATTACAAGTGTATAGATAACTTGTGCTTCAATCATTGCTAATGCGATGAACATTGTAGTCATTAACTTTCCACCTAAACCTGGGTTTCTAGCAGTACCAGCAATTGTAGCAGCAGCAGTATTACCCATACCAATAGCACCACCCATTGCAGCGATTCCAAGACCAACGCCAGCAGCTAACACAGAGTAAGCTTGAACCATTTCAGAAGCAGCAGCTTCAGAAGCAAATGCAGCTGTAGCAACAGCTAATAACATAAGAACAATTTTTTTCATTCTAAATCCTTTAAAAATAATACAAAATGAGTTCGGATAGCGTAAATACTAAACTAGTACCAACAACTACATAAATGCAGTCATTTCCCTACTTAACACCTTGTGTAAGTGCATTGTATTAAATATTTAATTAAAAAATGATTAGAGATCGTCTAGTTGAGTGATTTTTGGAGGATGTTCTTCAAAAACCTTTGCTAAAGTATTTGGTACTTTAGATTTTAGTTTCCCACAATCTACAGGATGTAAAAAATGTAAGTTTTCTACCGAGTATGGTTCTTGTAAGCTTTTTCTAAATATAAATGATATTTTCTTTTGCATTTGTATAGCTTTATCATAAATGAATTTTGCATAATCAAAGATATAAATAAATTCTTTTTTATTTATTTTATTTCCCCATGCTAAGTAAACAAATTTACCATTTATATTAAAATTATCCATATCTTGATAGCACATTTGTTTATCTAATATTGTTAATTGATTTGTATTTAATTTTTCAATATCTTCATTAAATGCCATAAGAAGTTCAGATGTATTAATATTTGCAATATTTAAATTGAAAAGGTATCTAATCTCTACAATTTTTCCAGGGTAGTTTTTGATCTTTTGTTTAAATAGAGTTATCTCTCTTTCTACTTTTAATGAATGAAAATTATCATCAAATTCAAATCCTTGATCTGATAATTTTTTCTTTTCATCATATCCATAAGGATAGTAAAATGGATTATACATAAATATAGTTCCGACTATATTTTTTTTTCTATCCTTATGACTCTTGATTAATTTTTCAAACTCTAATGGTGTAACCTCTTGATCATCTTCATTAAAATATAGATAACTTTGAGTTAAGAATTCCCTATCAAATCTAGTGCCATATTTACCAAAAAATTGCATTAGGTTCTAATTAGTCTTCAGCTGGAATATCGTTAAATAGTACTCTTCCACAATGTGGACAAGGTACAATATCATCTGCTTTGATAACGGCACTATATGTTTTATCACTTACTTTCATAAAACAACCATAACAAGCTTGCTTTTTCATAGGAACAACAGCAGTATCTTTTGCCCATCTTTTAATCTTTTCATATGATGCAAATAGTTTTCCATCAACTGTAGAGATTAGTGCATCTCTTTTTGTGTAAACTTCATCTCTTTTTTCATTGATTGTTTCTATCTCTTTGGAAATTGTCCCTTCAAGTGCTTTTACTGTGTCAAGTTCTTCAGCTAGATTTTCTCTTAATTCAACTAACTCAGATTCTTTTAACTCAATAACATTATCAAGTCTAGAGATCTCTTCGTTTGTAAATGATACTTGTTCTTTAGCAATCTCTTCTTCAAGTTGAAGTGCTTTTAATTCTTTTGCATTTGATACATTATCCATTTTAGATGCAACATTTTCTAGTTTTGCTCTTAGCTCATCTAGATGAATATTATTTTTTATCTTTTTAGATTCTGCTTCATTGATGGCTTCTACTCTTTCATCCACTTGTACTTGAAGTTTATTTGCAATAGCCTTAAACTCTGCTAGTTTGGCATTTTGTGCATCAATTTGTGGTCCAAATGAGTTGATTGTTACATCAAAGCTTGATAATTTTATTAGTTGTTCTAAAGATTTATTCAATTTGTTATTCTCCTGAAGTTATAAATGGGTTATTAGAATTTGACATTATAGCTTTTAATTCCTTTTTTTTCAAATTTCCTGGTAAAAGCCCCATTAAAAGCTTGCTAAAGTATTGCTCACTTTCCCAATGTCCTATATCAATTAGACTAATTCCTCTACTTTGAGCTTCCATTGCATCATGGTATTTTATATCACCTGTTAAGAAGCAATCAGCTTCAATATTTGATATAAGTGACATTCCACTACCAGTTGTTATGGCTATAGTTTTTACATGCTCATGACACTTGACAGTTTTTGGATGTTTTAAATTTAATTTATTTGATACTAACTTAGTTAAGTCATCAAAAGAGATATTTGTATTGGCATTACAGATGAAGTCCTGCTCATCTTCTAATTGAAAACCTAATATATCTTTAGATACGTATTTATTAAGATGTGTTTTATCAATATTTGTATGCATAGATATTAAAGATATATCTTTTTTGATAAGTATTTTAAGTAATTTACTTGAATAACTATCAAAATTCACTGTCTTAAGTGGTGAAAATATTAAAGGATGATGTGTAATAATCAATGAGTTTGAAGGGATATCATTTAATATATTTTCATCTAGATCTATACTGATGTATAAGTTATCAAACTCATCTTCCATATTACCTACTATGAGCCCACTATTATCCCATTTTTCTTGTAGTTCAAATGGTGAAATTTCATCTAGTATTTTATAAATATCTTTTATTTTATGCAAAACTTTCCTTTGTGAATCTCTTTAATTTATTTAACGATTATATCATAATATTTTAGATATTATATTTGAATAATTAGATAAAGGCACTTATGGATTCAGTATATAGCATAAACATTGAAAGATCAGTATTAAGCTCAATAGTTTTTGATCAAGAGATTATTGAGGATATTTTAGGAATTTTAAAAGCATCTGATTTCTATCTTCCAGCACATCAGAAAATTTTTGATGTGATGGAAAGATTAAATCATGAAGATCTACCTATTGATGAAGAATTTATTAGAAAAAGATTAAAAGGTCAAGATGTAGACGACTCTATATTTTTAGAGATATTATCTTCAAATCCAATCTCAAATATTATGGCATATGTGGGTGAGATCAAAGATGGTGCAGTTAAAAGAGAGCTAGCATCTCTTGCACATACTATTGCAAAAGAGGTTGAAGATGATGAAAAGACAGCAGTTCAGTCTGTAGATGTAGTACAAAATGCACTCTATAAAATCACAACTGATTCAGCTTCTAGTGATCTTAAAGATATGGACACTATTACATTAGAAACCTTGGATCATATTAAGGATATGAAAGAAAGAGGAGACTCGTATTTAATTGGTGAGACTACTGGATTTATATCACTTGATAAGAAAACTACAGGATTTAATGGTGGAGATCTTGTTATTATAGCAGCTAGGCCAGCCATGGGAAAAACAGCACTTGTATTAAATATGGCTCTAAAAAATATTGAAGCAGGAAAAGGTGTTGTTGTATTTTCACTTGAGATGCCATCTTCTCAATTGATGCTTAGACTTTTATCTGCTAAAACCTCTATACCTCTTCAAGATCTTAGAAAAGGTAGTATGGATGATCAGCAGTGGTCTACACTTACAACAGCATTTGATAATCTAAATACTAAAAAACTTTGGGTAGATGACAATGGTTCTTTGAATATAAACCAGCTTAGAGCAAGAGTTCGTAAATTAGCACAAAATCCAGACAATAATGTATCTATGATTATTATTGATTACCTTCAGCTTATGCAAGGTACTGGTACAAAAGATAGACATCAAGAAGTTTCTGAAATATCTAGAGGTCTTAAGATGCTAGCAAGGGAGATTGATATTCCAATTATTGCACTTTCACAGCTAAATAGAGGACTTGAAAATAGACCAGATAAAAGACCAATGCTTAGTGATTTAAGAGAGTCAGGTTCTATTGAACAGGATGCAGATATTATTATGTTTGTATATAGGGATGATGTATATAAAGAGAGAGATGAAGCTAGAAAAGAGAAAGAAGCAAAAGATAGAGGTGAACAATATGTAAGTACATTTGTTAATAAGCCAGAAGAGGATGCAGAGCTTATTATTGGTAAGCAAAGAAATGGTCCAATAGGTACAGTGAAACTTGTATTCCAAAAAGCTATGACAAGATTTGTAGATAAAGAGCATGGATCAGACCCCATAGAAACAATTTATAATTCACAAATAGATACAGAGCATGAGACAAAAATAGATGTTGATATGCCTATGATATAAATATATTGAGAATATTATTTCAAATATTTATTGTCTTTATATTTATTGGATGTTCTAAATCACCAAATTTATCTTATGAGATAAAAAATCTAGAGCAGACATTATTATCTATAGATAGATCCATAGATAAGAGTGAAGCTAGAGAATTTTCATATAAAATATTGGAATACACTTTATCTTTAGAAGATAAATATGAGCTTGAATCCCCACCTTTGTATCATAATTTTTTAGTCAATATTGGTTTGAAAAAGAGAGGTCTTTGTTGGCATTTTGCTAAAGATATGTTAGTTTTTACACTAGATCAAAAATTTAAAAAATTTGATTATTATATAGTTGGGGCAAATATAGATAATTATTGGGATGAGCATAATGCAATAGTTGTCACCTGCAATGGTTGTAGCTATAAGCAAGGAGTTATACTTGATGCTTGGAGAAATGGTGGTAAACTATATTATTCAAAAGTAAAAAAGGATTATGAATATGAATGGTCTCAAAGAGGGACAGGTGTAAATTCAAAGTTTAATATAAAATATTAAAGTTGTTTAAATAGATTTTAGTTAAAATTTCTAATAAAAGGGGTAATTAATATATGGTAAATTATAAATACACAACAGCAGTAATGGGTGAAAGACCAGAAGTGACACTTCCAAATAAAGAGTTTTTAGAGCAGTTAACACCAAAAGGTTTTATGGATATGATATATGATTTTTATCCAATTGTTTTAGATAGTGAAATTTCACATTTTTTTCCAGATGATGAAGAAGAGATTGAAGAGATTAAGCAAAGAAATGGATCATATTTTATGATGATGTGTGGTGGAGATGATACATATTTAAAAAAGTATAGTGGAACATTTGATCAAGTTAAAACACATGAGATGTTTTCAATTCCAGATAAGGCTAGAATAGAATGGCTTCATTGTTGGGAGCAGGCACTTAAAAATATTGAGGGAAAAGTAGATCATGAGCATATACAATCATATTGGAATTGGCTTGAGGTATTCTCTAAGCATATTGTAAACTTCGAAAATGATACAAAAACGCATGAAGACTATGCAAAGACAAAATAGTAAATGGTTGAACTTAGTAAGAAATTAACTACAAATATTGGTAGAACAAATGCTCAATATGAATTGATCAAAGAGGGAGATAAAATCCTTATAGGATTTTCTGGTGGTAAAGACTCTCTTACTTTAATTCATGCACTTAATCGTATGCAAAAAATTGCTCCATTTAAATTTGAATTTAAAGCTGTAACTATTTCATATGGTATGGGAGAAAAGCTTGATTTCTTAGCAGAACATTGTAAAGAACATGGAATAGAACATGAAATAGTAGATACTGATATCTTTGATATATCTATAGAAAAAGTTCGAAAAAATTCTTCTTTGTGTAGTCTAATTTCTAGAATGAGAAGAGGCTATTTATATACTCATGCACTAGAGAATGGATTTAATAAGTTAGCCCTTGGACATCATCTGGATGATTCTATGGAAAGTTTCTTTATGAACTTTTTTTATAATGGAGCTATGCGAGCTATGCCACCTATTTATAAAGCCGAAAATGGATTAATGGTAATAAGACCACTTATTTTTTGTAGAGAACGACAATTAAGAGCTTTTGCTACAACAAATGAAATTGAAGCAATAGGTGATGAAGGTTGTCCTGGTATGAGATTAAGCCAAAAAGATAGAGAATATATGAAAATGCCACATGCAAGAGCAAATACAAAAAAATTACTTGCTAAATTAGAAGAGGAAAATCCTCAAGTGTTTGTATCTATGAAAGCTGCATTTAAAAACTTTCATACAAATACTTTTTTTGATAAAGAGGAGTTAGATTATGAGTAAACCAAAACTATTAATAAGTGCTTGTTTACAAGGTGATAATGTTAAATATGATGGTGGAAATAATTTAATTGAAAACCTTGATATACTAAAAGAGAATTTTGAGTTAGTTGCAGTTTGTCCTGAAGTGATGGGTGGACTTACAATACCACGAATGCCATGTGAAATTACTAGTTTTAAACCACTTAAAATAGAAAATGAATTTGGTATAAATATGGCGGATCATTTTATAGATGGTGCAAGAACAGTGCTTGAGATGGCGCAGCAGCTTGATATTAAATATGCTTTAATGAAAAGTAATTCACCATCATGTGGAAATGAAAAAATTTATGATGGTACCTTTTCTGGGACACTTGTAGATCAAGCAGGGGTAAGTTCAAAGTTTTTAATAGATCATGGTATAAAAGTTTTTAACGAATATCAAACTGATAAATTATTAGGGGAGCTAAATAATGGATAATAAATTAAAAAACACAATTATTAGTTTGTCAAAAATATCTATACAAGATGCCTTAAATGGTACAAAAAGTATTGATAGAACTCAAATATTAGAAGAGTATCCACTGTTAAATGAAAATAGAGCTACTTTTGTTACATTAACAATAGATGGAACTTTAAGAGGATGTATCGGTACACTTGTAGCGCATGATAAATTTTTTGATGATTTAGTATTAAACTCTAGAAAAGCTGCATTTGAAGACCCAAGATTTCCACCATTATCAAGGGATGAGTTTGAAAAAGTAGATATAGAGGTTTCTATTTTAAGCCCTCAAGTTGAGATAAAATATGAAAATTTATCTGATTTAAAATCAAAAATAGATATTGGTAATGATGGTGTATTTATTAGGCAAGGTGATAAAAGAGCTACTTTTTTACCACAAGTATGGAAGCAGCTACCTGATTTTAATGATTTTTTAACACATCTATTTGCAAAAGCTGGTATTATACAGATTGATGATCCAATTGATGTATTTGTATATAGGGTTGAAGAGATAAGTTAAAAGGTGATTAGATGAAATTTTTTACACAAAGTGGTGATAAATTAGTTTGTTTACTTTGTGGCCATTATTGTAAACTAAAAGATGGTCAGATAGGTAGATGTGGTGTAAATAAAAGTATGGATGGTAAGATAGAGTGTTTGGTATATGGTTATCCAAATGCTATGAATATAGACCCAGTTGAGAAAAAGCCACTTTATCATTTTTTACCAAATACACAAACATTTTCAATTGGAACTGTTGGATGTAATTTTAAATGTTCTTTTTGCCAAAATTGGCAATTGTCACAAACACATGATATAGATAAGTCACAATATTTTTCACCTCAAGATATTGTGGATTTAACATTACAATATGGATGTAAATCAATATCATATACTTACAATGAACCTACAATATTTTTCCCATATATAGTAGATATTGCAAAACTAGCACATCAAAATGGACTAAAAAACATAATGGTATCAAATGGTTTTGAATCAAAAGAAGTTGCCCAACAGATGGTAGGCTTAATAGATGCGGTAAATATCGATATTAAATCATTTGATGAAAAATACTACAAAAAACATCTTGGTGGAAAACTAGATAGAATTTTAGAAAATTTAGAGTTTTTTGTAGAAAATAAAATCCATGTAGAGATTACCACATTAATAGTTCCCACACAAAACGATTCTATAGAAGAGATTACACAAATAGCTAAATTTATAGCTAACAAACTTGGGGTTGATATACCATGGCATATTTCAGCTTTCCATCCAGATTATAAAGAGTTGAATTTACCAAATACACCATTAGATATTTTGAAAAAAGCTAGAGCAATTGGATATGAGTGTGGTTTACAATATGTTCACTTAGGAAATGTAAGGGAAGAGGATGAATAATAGAAAAATGGCTGCAAATGGACAATTTTATCCCAATAGTAAAGATGAGATATTAAACTATTTTGATCATTTTAATGAGCTAGCCAATGAATATAAATTTGATTTTAAATGTGACTTTACCCCAAGAGCATTGATAGTCCCTCATGCGGGATATATCTATAGTGGATTTACTGCAAATATAGCATATAAAATAGCTTTAAAAAATAGTGATATTAAAAGAGTTATTATAATAGGTCCATCCCATAAGTTTGGATTTGATGGTGCGAGTATATCTTTGTATGAAAATTATGAAACACCTTTTGGTGATATGAAAATTGATGAAGAGTATGCAAATAGTTTGTATGAGAATTTTAATAATTTAGATTTTATTGATGAGGTTCACTGTGAACATTCAACAGAAACACAAGTACCATTTGTAAAGCATAATTTTCCTAATAGTGAAGTTGTAGAGATTATATATAGTAATTCTAATTTTCAAGATATTGAAAAGCTTATAGAGTATATCTTAAATGATAAAGAAAATTTACTTATTATTAGTACAGACTTAAGTCACTTTCATGATATTACTAAAGCTACCCATTTAGATAAAATTTGTTTAGATGCAATTACAACTTTAGATATTGAAAAATTTAATAAAGGTTGTGAAGCATGTGGTATGATTGGTGTAAAAGCATTGATATCATATGGAAATAAAAAGAAAATGAAAGTGAAGTTTTGTGATTATAGAACCAGTGCTGATGTAACTAAAGATAGAAGTAGTGTAGTTGGATATACATCGTTTGTAT
>CAZWLA010000020.1:0-23367 GCA_964633845.1 uncultured Arcobacteraceae bacterium
TTAATTGGTATGATTATCATACTATATGCACTTAAACATACACCACCAATACTAAGTGGTGGTAAGATTCACCTGCTAATTCTAAGAGGTTTATTTGGTACAGGAGCTATGCTTCTATTTTTCTATACTATTACGGTTATACCTCTTGGTGAAGCAATTACATTAAATAAAACCTCACCATTCTTTGTAACTATACTAGCCTTTTATCTTATGGGTGAAAAGATAAACTTTAATACTTTTGTTGCATTGATCATTGGTTTTATTGGTATAATATTGATTGTTAAACCATTTGGATTAGTATTTTCATATGATCACATTTTAGGTATATTAGGTGGATTTTTTGCTGCTGCTGCTTATGCCACAATAAAAAAGATAAAAGATATATATGATACTAGAGTTATTATGCTTTCATTTATGGGATTAGGTACTATTATACCTTTTTTCTTTATTGAACTAAAGTTTTATGATGATTATATAATTTGGTCTCTAATTATATTTATGGCTACAATTTCTACACTCTCACAGTGGCTACTGACAAAAGCATATAGCTTAAGTAAAGCAAGTATTATAGGTGTTGTAAGTTATACAAATATACCATTTGCTATAGGATTTGGATGTATGCTAGGAGATACCTTTCCTGACTTTTTAACATTTACAGGAATTAGTTTAATTGTATTAGGAGGAATTTTAGTTGGAAAAAAATAAAAAACAATCTATTTTAATCACAGGATGCTCAACTGGTATTGGATATCAGACAGCTCTTACTATGGCAAAAGCAGGATATGATGTATATGCTACAGCAAGAGATATTAAAGATGTAGAGCACTTAAAGTACTTAGGACTAAAAAGCTTACTACTAGATGTAACAAAGTCAGATACTATATCTTCATGTTTGGAACAAATACTTAAGCAAACAAATGGAACAATTGATATAGTTTTTAATAATGCTGGATTCGGTCAACCTGGAGCTGTTGAAGATATATCTACAGATGTATTAAAAGAGCAATTTGAAACAAATGTATTTGGATTACATGAAGTTACTTTACAAGTATTACCTATTATGAAAGCGCAAGGTTATGGAAAGATTATAAATCATAGTTCCGTGTTAGGTCTTGTTAGTTTAAGATTAAGAGGTGCCTACAATGCAAGTAAATATGCTATAGAAGGACTTAGTGATACACTTAGACTAGAGCTAAAAGATACAAATATAAGTGTTAGCTTATTAAATACAGGTCCAATAATTAGTGAATTTAGAAATAATGCAAAGAGAAAAGTTGAAGAAAATATTGATATAGAAAATTCTAGATTTAAAAATAGTTATAAAAGAAGTTTGCAAGCAAATAAAAGTGATGTACCATTTACACTAGATGCCAATGCAGTTGCATCAATAGTACTTAAAATAGCAAATTCGAACAATCCAAAACCAAGATACTATATCACTAAAGCAACATATCTATTAGGCTACTTAAAAAGAATTTTATCTACAAATTTACTGGATAAAATTCTGATTAAGATTTAAGTATCTATAGTTGTAATTAGATTATATCTATATAATCATCACCTAAGTTAATATCACCATCTTGCATTAACGCAAGTGCTGATATTTTAAAGCTTTTTTTACTTAGATCAAAAATTGATTTTATATCTTCTGGAGTTGATTTCAATCCACATTTTACAGATCCACCATTTTTTTCTATGATTTTGTAGATATGCTCTGAAATATTTGATCTTTTTTTAGATGTTTTTTGCTTAAATTTTACTAATATTGAACCATCTTGTTTAATAGTTCTTACAATACCACTAAGTTTTGATCCAATTCTTAGTATGTTATCTGCAAAGTCTTCAGATAATATTACTGCCTCATATTTATTGTCTACAATTATTTTATATCCATGAGGTACTTTTGATAATACTATAAAATCTACAGCTTGACTTGGCTTTAAGTCTTTTGTTCGCTTGATAAGTGATTTATGGAAAATTTCAGAACCAACAAGTTGATTTAGATCTCTATCATATACTACTTTTAGTACCCTATTTTCACCAAATCTAAATTTTGAATTTTGATGTTTATTTGGTACAAACAGGTCTTTTTCAATCCCCCAATCCACATAAACACCATTATCTTTAATCTCTTTAATTTCAAAGATATTAAATTGATCTCTAAGTGTATTTGGCTTTTTTATTGTAGCATGAAGCTTAGACCTAGATGACGTAAATACAAATACATCTACAATATCATCTATGTTATACTCATCATCACTATTAAATACAACTTCTTGATTTTCATCTTCTGATTTTAGTATATATCCAAAGTCATTTTTACTTACAATCTTTAGCTTATTTATAAGCCCTATTTCTATATATTTATTAATTTCTATCATGTAGCCATTTTAACATAATTTAGATACAATTCGCGTATGAATTACCTAGAAATCAAACCAAATCAAAAACTATCTGGAGAAGTTAGAGTTAGTGGGGCAAAAAATGCTGCTCTACCACTACTTGCATCAACTATACTTTCATCATCAACTGTAAGAATTGGAAATCTTCCAAATGTTGTAGATATAAATACACTACTTAAACTTTTAGAGATGCTTGGTGCTAGCTTTGAGAAGAAAACACATCATATTGAGATTGATACAAACTCAATAAATGAGACTAAAGCGACATATGATATAGTAAAAACTATGAGGGCATCTATATTGGTACTTGGTCCTTTACTTGCAAGATTTGGACACTGTGAAGTTTCACTTCCTGGTGGATGTGCAATAGGACAAAGACCTGTTGATCTTCACTTAAAAGCATTAGAGCAAATGGGTGCGAATATAGAGATTAAAAATGGTTATATTTTAGCTACTGCACCAAATGGTTTAAAAGGTACTACAATTGTATTTGATAAGATTACAGTAACAGGTAGTGAGAATATAATAATGGCTGCAGCATTAGGATATGGCGAAACCACAATTATTAATGTAGCAAAAGAACCAGAGGTTGTTCAGCTTTGTGAAGTACTAAAAGATGCTGGTTTGGATATATCAGGAATTGGTACAAATACTATAACTATAATTGGAACTGGACAAAAACTACTTAAATTAAAACCATTTGAAGTGATTCCAGATAGAATAGAAGCAGGTACATATCTTTGTGCAGCTGCTGCTACAAATTCTAAGATCACTATTACATATGCCAATCCTACTCATTTAGCTGCAGTATTATCAAAATTTGAAGAGATGGGATTTGCAATAGAAAATACAGATACAACAATCACACTATTACCTACTAATGAGATTAAACCTGTAAATATTACTACTACTGAATATCCAGGTTTTCCTACAGATATGCAAGCACAATTTATGGCAGTAGCAACACAAGCTAATGGAACATCAATCATTGATGAAAAATTATTTGAAAATAGATTTATGCATGTTAGTGAACTAATTAGAATGGGTGCTAATATTTCGTTAAATGGAACTGTCGCTACAATTACTGGTACACCAAACACACTAACAGGAACAGATGTCATGGCTACAGATCTTAGAGCTAGTTCAGCACTTATTATTGCTGCTCTTGTATCAAATAGTACAACAACTGTACATAGAATTTATCACTTAGATAGAGGGTATGAGAGTATTGAGAAAAAATTTAGTGATTTACAAGCTAGCTTAATTCGTAAGTCTGAATAAACTCACTTTTAAATAGATACTTTCCCATCAATAGCTTTAGCTAGAGATAAAGTATCTACATTTTCTAAGCTTACACCTGTAGGTACACCCTGAGCTATTTTAGAAAAGCTTAGATCAAATTTTTCTAGTCTTTGCTCAATATATAAAATAAATGCATCATTTGCCAAGCTTGGTGTAATAGCAAACAATACATCTTTAACTTCATTATTTTGTACAAAAGAAATAAGTGAATTTAAATTATATTCATCAATCTCTTCAATCACAAAATACTTTCCTGTAAACTGATGTGATTCCTCTATGATAAAAATATCTTTTGCATTTTGAACAATACAAAGCTTATCATTTTCTCTATATTCATCTAAACAAATTTCACATATCTCATGCTCGCTAATAGATCCACACGAAGTACATTTTTTTACATTTTTAATTGCATCTTCTATGCTATGTGCTAATTTTAATCCACAAAAAGTATCATTATGCACTATATGATATGCTAACCTTAGTGCTGATTTCTTACCTATAGTTGGCAGTGCTTCAAATGATTCAACTAAATCATAAAATTTTTCTAGACCTTTTTTATGCAAAGCAATTCCTTTTAGTCATCATAAGTTGGATTATACCTATAATTAGATAAAATCGCGATAATTAACAATATAACTAAAGGACAGTAAATTGGTAGATTTATGTTATTACGAAATGCTATCAGTATCAAAAGATGCTGACAAAAGTACAATAAAAAAAGCATATAGAAAGATGGCTATGAAGTATCATCCAGATAAAAATCCTGGAGATAAAGAAGCTGAAGAAAACTTCAAACATGTAAATGAAGCATATCAAGTATTAAGTGATGAAGAGAAAAAGTCAATATACGATAGATATGGTAAACAAGGATTAGAAGGTCATGGACAAGGTGGTGGTCGATCTGGTGGCTTTGGTGGCTTTGATGATTTAGGAAGTGTATTTGAAGAGATGTTTGGAGGAGGTTTTGGTGGTGGCCAAAGACGTGAACGAAAAACATATAATTATGATTTGGATACAGAGATACAAATTGACCTAGAGTTTAATGAAGCTATATTTGGATGTACAAAAGATATAAGTTTTAACTACAAAAAAGCATGTAAAAAATGTAAAGGTACAGGTGCTAAAGGTGGAAAACTAAATACATGTAGTTCATGTCAAGGTGCTGGACAAGTACATATGAGACAAGGATTTATGACATTTGCTCAAACATGTCCACATTGTCAAGGTTCTGGAAAAAGTGCCGCAGATGGATGTAGAGACTGTGATATTACAGGCTATGATGAAGCAAAAGAAACATTTGAAGTAAATATACCTGAAGGTGTAAATACAGGAAATAGAATTAGAGTTGGTGGCAAAGGAAATATAGCTCCAGATGGTAGTAGAGGTGATCTATATATTAGTATACGAGTAGAAGAGGATAAACACTTCATGAGGCATGAAGATGACATATATCTTGAAGTACCTGTATTCTTCACTCAAATTGCACTTGGTACAACTATGACTATTCCTAGCTTAAGAGGTGAATTAGAGCTTAAAATACCTGCAAATACAAAAGATAAAGAACACTTTACATTTAGAGGTGAAGGTGTTAAATCTGTAAATGGATATGGAAAAGGTAATTTAATTGTACAGATTAAAATAGAATATCCAAAATCTGTAAATAATGAACAAAAAGAACTTCTAGAGAAACTACAAGATAGTTTTGGGGTAGAGAGTAAACCACATGAAGATAACTTTTCAACAATGTTTGATAAAGTAAAGAATTGGTTTAGCTAAGGATATATATGAAATTTAAACAAATTGATTCAAACAATGATATTCAAGAGGTAATACAAACAGCATTTAATATCAAATTAGATATTGATGGTTCTTGGGGATACAATCAAGATGGTGCTACAATAATAAATTCATTAGGTGATTTCAAAAAAGAGGAACTACAACTTACGCTTATGTCAATGAGAGCTCATATAGAGATGTCTATGATGCTAGACGAAGAGGATAGATATAGTGGTATAAATCCATCTGAAATATCTAGAGAAGAGATCAAAATTAACAATAGACTATATGAAAAAATTATATATCAAATATCAGCTACAAAAGATTTACTTAATAAAAAGCTTATGAAAGAGTACAAAGAAAAGCTAGGTCAAGATGATTTTGATATCGAAGCACACTTTGAAGAAAGAAAGAAAAATACACTTGAAATAAAATCAGAATATTGGTATGATATAAGAAATTAAAATAATTAAAGGTATTTAATATGCTAAAAAAGATTTTACTATCAATTATGCTGTATTCAACTTTAGCTTTTTCAACTGAAAGCTTTACTATTGATTATAATGATGATGAAATTATAATCAATAAATATAACTCTTCAAATTCAAAAGACTTACTGATTGTATTTCCATCAGAGCATGGCATTACAGATGGACTAGATAATTTATTAAAAGACATAAATAATCAAAATATAGAAGTATGGCTAGCAGATCCTTTTAGTTCATGGTTTCTATCTGAAACTCAATCAAGCTTAGATAAAATACCACTTGATGGATATGCAAAAGTTATTAAAGAAGCACAAAAAACTAAAAAAAATATTTATTTATTTGGTAATGACAAAGGTGCTGCAAATGTATTAAAAGCTGCAAATAAGTGGCAATTAAAGTCAAAAGATATTATATCTGGTGTTATTTTAGTATCACCTAATCTTTACCTAGATAAAAAAAATGCAGGTACAAAAAGAGTACTAGACCCAATAGTACACTCAACAAATTTACCAATATCAATTTATATACCAGAAAACTCTACATTAGCACTACATAAAAATACTCTTGCTAAAGCACTAGAACAAAGTGGCAGTGACATTAAAGTACACACACTAAAAGATGCTAGAAATAGATTCTTTTTTAGAGAAGATGCTATAAATAGTGAAATAAAACTAAGTAAAACATTTAGTAACAATATATTATCAAGCATGAAAGAACTAAAAAAATATGCAAAGTATAGAGAAACTAAAAAAGTATCTTTAGATAAAAAAGCCAAAAAAGTACATCGTAAAATATTTGATGAATATACTGGAAAATTAAAAGCAAAAGATTTTAAACTTGAAGATCTTAGTGGTAAAAAACATACTCTTTTTGAATATAAAGGTAAAGTTGTACTATTAAATTTCTGGGCAAGTTGGTGCCCTCCTTGCGTAGAAGAGATACCATCAATGATAAGATTGACTACTAAGTTAAAAGATGTTCCATTTACAATCTTAGCAATTAACCTTGGTGAATCAAAAAAGCAAATGTCTAAGTTTATAAAAAAACATGAAGTAAACTTTCCAATTCTATTAGATCCAAAAAAAATACAGCCTAAAAACTGGAATGTCTTTGCATTCCCATCAAGCTTTATAATTGATAAAAGTAGTAAAATAAGATATTCAATAGCTGGTGGATTAGATTGGGATACAAAAGAAGTTCGTGAATTATTACTACAGCTAAGTCAAGAATAATTTTTAATATATAATAAATTATTATATGATAAGTATTAAATAAGTAGCTATATGGTATCCTTAATATATTAATATAAAGGATATCATATGGCAATTTCAAGAAGAGATGCACTTAAGTATTCAACAGTTCTAGCTGCATCAACTGCAATGGCAGGACCTACAACTACTACAAAACAAAAATCAGTAAAAGTTATAAATAAAGCGAATATACCAGATACAAGCAAAACACGTGTAGTTGTTGTAGGTGGTGGATGGTCAGGACTAGCAGTAGCTAAATATACAAAAATATTTGCTCCAAATAGTGATGTAGTCCTTGTAGAACAAAGACATCAGTTTATATCATGTCCTATGAGTAATCTTTGGCTAGTTGATAAAGTAGACTTAGAATATCTTACTCACGATTATCTTCAAGCTGCTAGAAATAACAACTATACATATTTTCAAGCTGCAGCTACAGGATTAGATAAAACAAATAATATACTTAATACAAGTAATGGTGACATAGCTTATGACTATATTGTATTTGCACCTGGGATAGATTATGATTATTCACGCTGGACTAATGATAGTGCATTTGAAACTAGACTTAGACATGAATATCCTGCTGGCTTTTTACCTGGTAGTGAACATATAACATTAAAAAATAAAATAAAAAACTTTAAAGGTGGTAATTTTATATTAACTGTACCATCAGGAAACTATAGATGTCTTCCTGCACCATATGAAAGAGCATGTATTATTGCTGACTATTTCAAAAGTAAAAAACTTGATGCACAAGTGATACTTTTAGATGAAAATAATACTATTACAATCAAAAAAAATGGATTTGAATCTGCTTTCAAGGAACTACATGGTGATTACATTGATTACCAAGTTAATACAAAAATTCTTAATATAGATTTAGATAAAAAAATAGTTACTACAGAATTTGATGAGATAGAATTTGAAGATGCAGCGTTTTATCCACATGTTAGAGGTGCTAAAATACTTGAAACTGCTGGAATTGCTAAAGATGCAAAAAATATGCTTGAAGGAGATATAGATCCTTTAACATATGAAGTAAATGGTCATGACAATATCTATATTTCTGGAGATTCTAGACCTATGGGATTCTCAAAGTCTGGTAATACAGCTAATTCAGAGGGACATTTTGTAGCCAAACTAATAGCTAGTAAGATAAATAAAACTTCACCAATAAAATGGGAATCACCTACAACAACATGCTTTTCTTGTGTATCTTTAGAGCCAGAAAGAGATATCTATATATATTCAAACTATCATTATGATAAAAAAAGTAAATCATTTAGTTTTATACATACATCAAGCAGTGAAAATTGGAAAAAAGATGGTGAAACAAATGCAAAATCAGTATATCATTGGGCAAATGCACTATATACTGATATGTTTAGTTAAGACTAATACTTTTTAAAACCCTATACCACTCATATAAAGTATAGGGCTTAAAAAAATATTTATAAAGACACTCAAGGTGCCTCTATAAACAATAATTATTCAATAGTTTCGTTAACTGTATCTACAAATAATGTTTGTGCATCATATAAAACTTTTTTAGATGGTGCATCTTTAATATCTAAAGAACTAATCCAATTGTAAACTGATGGGAATGCCATATTTACAGTATTAGTACCTTTTTCTTTATACATATAGAATGTACATGGTGCAAATGCTCCTGCTTCTGGATGTGTTTTTGCCACTTCAAAAATAACAGGTATTTTACAAATAGAATATGCATCAAAGAAATCATATTTACCAGTCTCTTTAATAATACTATTTTCACCTAATTTATTAAATCCAGCAATTACAAAACCACCAGTTTCAAGTGAACCTTCAATCTCCTCTTGGAATCCTTCTAGTTCATCTTCAATTTCATCTGCTGCAACTTCCATCTCCCAAGAGAATCTAGTTACAAGTTCACCTTCTGGCTTTAAAATTTTGTAAGATAATTTTTCAAAACCACCATTTGGTAAAGCTTTTTTAAGTACAGCTTTTACAGCATTACTTAACTCAACCATATATTTATTTGTTTTAGAAATACCAGTAACCTTTGCCATACCATCTAATGATATCGATGATACAGATATATTATTTGAACCTTTATTTGTATATATAGACATACTTAATGGTGAAAGCAATGCAGCGTCTGGATTAAGTTTAATTAATTCAGATGCCAAATCCTCTTTATGTAAAACAATAAGATGATAAAGCTTATGATTTGTAACTTGATATTTAGAATTAAATGCTCTATTCATATCATTATTTGTAGTGATATAAAAACCAGCATCAACAAATGCTTTTTCAATTGTAGCTGGAGTGATCTTACCAGCAGAGTTATCTGCTGTGTAAATTTGAATATCCTGTGCTGTAACACTTGAAATTAATAAAGTTATTAATACGATACTTTTAGCTAAAAATTTCATTATTCCTCTTCCTCTTCTTCATCTTCGTCTTCATCCTCGTCATCATCACCATCATACATCTCTAGCTCTTCATAAGATCTAAATACATTTCCTGGACTTAATACATAGTATAGATCTTTATTTCTAAACTCTTCAAGTGTAACATGCTTTGTAATAAAGTCAGGATCAATCTCATCTTCAATACCTTCTAATACTCTATCTTTAAGTAATGCAAAGTACTGAATAGATTCATCTGCAGCTGTATTATCCGTAATAAATCCATGACCAGGTACTAAATAATCCCACTCTCTAGATTTAATAGCTTTAAGTGCTTCAATCTGACCAACAACAATTCCATCTCTATTTGATGTAACTCTACCGTTCATAACAACATCACCAACTAAGACAACTTTTTCTTCTGGAAGATATAAGAACCAATCTTCTTCAGAGTGAGCATATCCTACTTTTACATATTCAAACTTAATTCCAGAGATCTCAAAGTTTGTAGTATCATGAAAATACTCATCAACTTTTACTAAAGTTGTTTCTAGAATAGCATTTTGATAAAGTGCCTTAACCATTCTTACTTGTAATCCTGGATAATCTTTACCATCAATATGTCTAGGGAAAGATGCATCATAGTTAACATTTACAGATTCTGGTCCAATAATCTTAGATTTATGAACCTCTTTATAGTAATTATTACCTAACCAATGATCATCATGCTCATGACTTACAATAACAGTTGAAACTGGCATATCTGCAATTTCTTTCATTGTTGCATATGCTTGTTCTGCATATCTATATGAAGGTCCACTATCCCAAGCGATCCAAGAATCATTACCTTTGATATAACAACTATTTGACATATCTCCAGCATTGTCTTTAGTAGGCATTTCCATTGCACCAAAGAAACACCAAACTTTATCACTTACTTGTACTGGCTTCAAATTGTAATCCCAATCTGGACCTTGACCATCACGAGACTCTACCCATTCATATGAGATAAAGTTTCCATCAGCATCTAGCTTACTTGGGTTAGTAGTAGTTGTCGTTTTATTAAAGATAAATGGCATTGATATTACAAATGCCACTATTACCAGAAATAATATACTTAATTTAGCTTTCATAAGTATCCTTACTTAATTTTTTTCTTACCTGTTTGTGTTTTACCGTTATTATCAGTAGTAACAAATACTAATTTATCACCTTTTTTAGCACCAGTAAATTTAAATTTAAGAAGTGGGTTTTCTGACATAAATCCACTTGTAGAAGCTTCAAATACAACTGTATCGTTAACCCTAGCTAAGATATGTGCAATATAATCTACCTTAATACTTTTCTTTTCAGCTTCCTCTTTATCTGCCATAAGGCTTCTGAACATTGCTTTTACTTTAACAACACCTTTTTTTTCTTTTGCTTTAATTTTCATTTTTTTTGCCATTTTATATCCTTTTTTATTTTAGTTTAGTTTAATTTTTTATTTGTTGTAGATGGGGGGGGGTGATTAAATCAACCTCCACAACCACCAATAGATACATCAATCTCTTTTGCTGTAGTTAATAATTCACCACTTCTAGTCTTAGCTACAATTGTAACCATTGCTGTTTGTCTCATTTTAATTCTGAAATCATAATCAACTTTTTGTCCTTTAGGAACTGAGAATACTACAGTAGCTGCTCTTGGGTTTGCATCTTGGAATAGTGCAATTGTTTCAATATCTAACTTACTTGATAAACCAATTGGAATTGATCCTCCATTTTCTGCTAGCTTAGGAGCTTTAAATTTAATTTTAGTTGTTTTCTTTAATCCACCAGAACCAAATAATTCTTTAATAGCACTTGCTGTCTTTTCAGCTTCCCATACACCTTTATTTGTCTCTCTAAAGTTTACTGCATTTAAGCTAGTTACTGGTGCAGCTGCTACTGCTAATACTGCAGCACTTAATCCAAAAAATTTTCTTCTTTCCATTTTGTTTCCTTTTATTTAATTTTAATTAGTGTTTTTTACTTGAATCTACCATAAATTCAACAATTTGCTTAACTTCTGTATTAGTTAAATCCATGTTACCACCTTTTGGAGGCATACCACCCATACCTTGGATAGCATTATGAACAACTTCTGCAAAACCTTTTTCCATTAGATCATTCCATGTATCTACATCACCAACTGCTGGTGCACCCATGTTATCATTCGCATGACAAAGTTTACAAGACTCATTGTAAAGTACTTCAGCTTTTGATATAGACTTATCTTCAACTACAGGTGGTAGATCTCTTACTGTTGAATAAGGTGGGTTTACATCACTCATCTCATACTTAATTTTTACAACAAATGGTTCAGTCTTACCATCTTGTCCACCTGGATCTTTACAATCTGTCATACATCTTGTACCAGAACCAATATTCTTAGCTCTATCAGCAAAGAAAGCTCTAAGATTTTCTTGTGCATCAGGACCATCAATATTTGGATAGAATCCATCTCTATTTGGAAGAACAACTTTCATAAGCTTCTCTTTGTTAAGTACATATTCTTCATCCATCTCAACACCATCAATCTCAATACCATTATTAGCTAATAAATAAGCTGTAATAGCATAAGTTTCACTATTTGTTAAACTTTTTGGATGTGCATATGGCATTGCATCTCTAATATATGTAAATAGTGTAGTTGCAACTGGCCAATAAGTACCTACAGTTCTTTTTGGTGCATCAGTTTTACCATATTCTCTTTGATTTTTAAGAGTTATTACTACTCCGTTTTCATCTTTATCCATGTTACCACCAGCTAGTTGTGGATAACCACTTCCACCAGCACCGAATTCACCATGACATGATGCACATTGTGCCTCATAAAGCTCATCACCAAGTTCAACTGACCCTTCACCTTCTGGTAAACCAGTACCATCTGGCAATGCATCAACATCCCATGCTTTAATCTCATTTGCAGTTGCTTCTCTACCAAAGTTTATACCCTTAGTACTTTGCTCATTATATTTATAAGCAGTATACGTACCATTTGCTCTTTCATAAGTAACACCACCATCAATAGCAGTTTTATTTTTGATAGCATAGTCTCCAGCCATTGATACTGAAACTAGTAGAGCAGAAGCAGCAATTGCTTTCATTCCACTTTTAATTGTTTTATGATCTAACTTGAACATTTGTCACCTTTCCTTTAGCATCTACAGCCCATGTATGTATTGCATTTCTATGATAAACACCCTCAACACCAACAACTTTTTTCTCTTGGTTTACAGTTGGTTGAACATTATCAGAGTCATCATAAGAACGACTTTGTAATAATAATGGTTTACCTTCATATCTATATAGATAAGAGAATCTTGTCCATGCTTTTGGAAGAACTAAACCTTTTAAGTTAGCTTCAATCCAGTTTTTACCACCATCAAGACTGATATCAACACCTTTTATAGTACCGTGACCAGACCATGCTAGACCTTCAATCTCAACTAAATCACCAACTTTTAGATCAGTCCATGGATATTCAGGACATGGAGAAGTAATTACTGAGTTTGTTTCATTTGCATAGAAATGCTGAATAGCTTTACCACTTGCTGTAAGTGCTGTATACTTAGAAGTTTCCTCTTTTGCATACCATGGCTTATCACCAAACTCTAATCTTTTTAACCACTTAACACAAAGGTTTGCTTCCCAACCTGGAGCTAATAGACGAACTGGATAACCTTGCTCATCTCTTAATGCTTCACCATTCATAGCATATACGATCATTACATCATCAAGTACTTTTTCAATTGGTAATGTTCTACTCATCTCTGAACCATCACTACCTTCTGCAAGCATCCACTTAGCTTCTGGCTTAAGTCCTAATTCATCAAGAATAGTTTTTAATCTTACACCAGTCCACTCAGTACAACTCATCATACCTCTTACAAACTGTAAAGAACCAAACTGTGGACCTTTCCACTCAGCAGCACCATTTGATGGACACTCTAAGAAGTGAATTCTTGTTTCACTTGGATATCTTTTTAGCTGATCTAGAGTAAGTACAATTGACTTTTCTACAAGACCATGAATCATTAATCTAAATTTATTTGGATCAATATGTGCTACACCATTATGTGTTCTTGTAAAATGTAATCCATTTGGAACAATAATTCCCTCTAACTCATGAAGAGGTGTCATAGAGATAGCTGCATGCATATCTCCAGCTGAAGACATTAATGGAGATGTTCTTCTTACTACATTATGCTCATATCTAGATGGCATACCATATGGATTAAAGTTACACTCATCACCTAAAGTTGTACCCCATTTTGTATGATGCATAATATTTGGATCATCTAAATCCGATGCAAGTACTGTACTTGGTGCTACTACTGTAGCTGCAGCTACTGCACTTACTGATGCTGTTTTTTTGAAAAAATCTCTTCTACTAATAGATGAAGTCTCTTCTACAATTTTCTTATTCAATTCTTCTCCTTTTTATTAAATTATATCAACTTAGTTCAAACATAAGTTCTTTTTGTTTTTTAGGAAGATATCCTAATATCTCTCTACCTGTATCTTCCCTATCTTGCCATTCAGATTCAACATGAATTTTAAAAAGCTTTTTAAAATAATCATAATGGATATCACTACTTGTAACTTTAAAAAAATAAAATCTCAAAAAGCTAATACCATTTATCTCACTGATTGCAAACTTTTTACCTTTACTATCTTGATATACCTCCTCTTCGATATAATTTATAAAGAATTCCGATTCTTGTAACCAGTTATATAAACTTAAGTCTGATGATTCAAGCAATTTATACGTCTTGGCATGCTCTTCACTTAAATTTATTTGATAAGTATTTTCATCAATTTCAAAACTATTAAGTTCATCGTTATAAGTTACAAGTTCAAAAGTCATTTTCATATATTTAATCCCATATACTATGCTTTACCAGCAAGCATTCCATACATTGTCATTGGCTTTAATGCATAAACTTTCATTAACCAGAATATCCATCTTTCAACTGTTGGATCAAGTGGGAATGATGGTGTAGGTTTAACTTCCCAGTTAAATTCAGCCATCATAACTGTACCAATACCTGTAATTAATGGACAAACTGTATATCCTTCATATTTTGCTTTTAGTGGTTCACCTTTCATTTGTGATATAAGGTTAGTCACTAATACTTTATATTGCTTTCTTACAGATCCACCAGTTTTACCCATAGGAACTTGTGCAATATCACCTAATGAAAATACATTATTAAATTTAATATGCTGTAGTGTTTCTTTATTTACAGGTACCCCTCCAGCTGCACCAATATCAGATTCTACTATCTCTCTTGGAGCCATTTGAGCTGGAGCAATATGTAAGAAGTCATAAGGAACTCTTTTCTTTTCATGCTTAGAGATTACTTCAAACTCTTTCATTATAGGATCCCATGGACCTTTCTCTTGCCATTTAGCATCAAATACTGCAATTTTATTTGCCTTATCTACTTCAATAAGATTATGTCTATAATTCCACTTGAATTTTTCTCTTTTAAATTGTGCTAAAACAGCATCATGATATTCAGGAATACCAAACATTGCTCCACCATTTGTATAGAATGTTAATTCAGAGTTTTCTCTTGCTCCTGCTTCTTTAATTCTAGAATTTGCTAAATACATAATCTTTTTTGGAGCTCCACCACATTTAATTGGTGTACTTGGATGTGTAAATAAGAAGTTTGTCTTTTTACCAGATGCTGCTTGAGCTATATACTTTTGCATCTGTTCCCAAGTCTTAGTTGCACCTTCAGCTGTATATATAGAACATATACCATCATCACCTAATGTTTTATGAAGTTGTGAATTATCACCAAGAGAATAACATCTACCTGCTTCTTCTAAACCTTTGATTCTTTCAAAATCAAGCTGTAATCCAGCTGCTACGATTAAATAATCATAAGATACTTCTTGACCTTTAGCAGTAGTAAGTTTATTCTGAGTAGGTTCAAATGCAATTGCTCTATCTTTTATTACTTTTACTCCATCTGGAACAAAATCATCTCTATTGTATTTAATATCATCTTCACCCCAAATACCAGCACCTATTAAAGTTTGCCCTGGCTGATAAGAAACAGATAAATCATTTGGTTCAATAACTGTAATATCTGGATTTTCTAAACTCAAAGTAAGTCTCGCAGCTGTACTCATACCAGCTAATCCACCACCAACAATTACAATTTTACCAGTTACACCAGATTTTTCAATAGGTGCTTGATCTTTTTCCATTGCATGAATTTGAGTAGATCCAACCAATAATGATGCACCAGAGATACCTGCTAATTTCATAGCATCTCTTCTACTCATCCCTTTTGATGATAACTCAGTATCCATTTGTGATAACATATTTTCTATATATTTATTATCCATAACTATCCTTTACTTTAAACCATTAACATATTTAGCAACAGCATCAATCTCTGCCCAAGAAAGATCTTTAGTTACACTTTTCATTAATGCACCATAACCATATTTATTAAGTGATTGATAATCTTTACTTTTTACACCACCTCTATATTCTTTTAATGTCTTAGCAACATCTTCTGTATTTAGACCAGCAATTACACCATAAGTAACTCTAGCTGATCCTTCAAAACTAATCTGCTTACCATCATTTCCATGACATTGTGAACATTCATTTTTGTAGATTATATCAGCTTGTGGTGGCAATAATAAACCAGATTTATATGTAGATGCATTACTTGATGCGAATGACGCAGTATATGCAAGAAGCATCGATAACATAATTTTTTTCATTTTTGACCTCTCAATAATTTATGTACATTCAGTGTAGAGTAATATAACTTAAGTAAAACTAAATCTAATATTAAATTTTATTAATAGTATAATAATTATATATTATTTAAGTCCAAATAATATACTCAAGGCCCTTAGGTATAGCATATAATATAATATTATAATATATATAAGTATAGTATTATCTCATATATCTACACATAAATTATTTACTTTTATATGTAGATATATATTAATTATATAAATAATAATTATATGTGTCATTAGTATGTCAAAGTGATAAGATATATAATAAAGTTAATTTAAGAAGAAGTGTAAGGAAAGTAGAGGGGTGAGAGATAACTAAAAAAAGTTTTAATTAAGAGTATCTATTACCATTCATCATCTTGTAATTCTAACTCTTGAATAAACATTTCAAGATTTATTCTTTTATAGCTTTTAGAAGATATATATTTGATCTCTTTATAGTATTCTTCAATATTTCTATATCCTATAGATTTATATAAAATTTTTCCATTTTTATCCATAAAATATGTTGCGGGATATGCTGGTACTTCTATATGCTTAGAAAACTTTTTATGTGTACCTTTAAAGTCTTGGAAGGTAACTATACCTTTATCTTTGGTATATACATCTATAAGTATAAAATCTTTATTTAATAGATTTAAAATTTTTTGACTTTTAAAATTCTCATTAAGCATTGTTTCACAATAGTTACAAGATGGTATATGAAAAAAAATCATTATCTGTTTATTTTCATTAGATGCAATTTTCATCTTATGATTTAAATTGATATTAGTATCAGCCATAGATAAATTTACAAACAATAATAGAAATACTATTTTTTTAATAAAAAACATTTACAAATCCTTTGGAAACATATTATGTTTATATCCTAGCAAAAGTATATAATAAGTAACTTAATGATATTTTACATCTATAAACTTATAGGAAAACAACTATATGGCAATTACAAGAAGAGATACACTTAAAGCTTTGGGTTTATTTACAGCTACGATAGCTGCTGCAGATATAATAAAAGAATCAACACAACAAACCAAGTCTATATTAGCAAAAAAGACAAATACAAGAGTAATTATTGTTGGTGGGGGCTGGTCTGGTCTTTCAATTGCAAAAAATATAAAAATACTATCACAAGAAACGGATGTAATCTTGGTTGAACAAAATAATACATTCATATCTTGTCCTATGAGTAATTTATGGCTTGTAGATAAAGTTAGTTTAGAGTACTTAACTCATGATTATTTGGAAGCAGCAAGAAATAACAACTATACATTTTTTCAAGCTACTGCTATAGATATAGACAAAGAAAATAATATTTTACATACAAGTGATGGAGATATAGATTATGACTATATAGTATTTGCTCCAGGTATTGATTATGATTATTCATTTTTAACAAACAATAATTTAGATTTAGAAACTAGACTAAGACAAGAATACCCTGCTGCTTTTAAACATGGAAGTGAACAGCTCACTCTTAAAAATAAAATCCAAAATTTTAAAAATGGTAATTTCATTATGACTGTACCTAAAGGAAACTATAGATGTTTACCTGCTCCTTATGAAAGAGCTTGCTTAGTAGCAGATTATTTTAAATCAAAAAATTTAAAATCCAAAGTTATATTACTTGATGAAAATAATGATATTACAATTAAAGAACATGGTTTCCATACAGCCTTTGAAGATTTATATTCTGACTATTTAGAGTATCACCCAAATTCTAAAATAGAATATATTGACTTAGATGAAAAACTTATAGAAACAGAATTTCAAGAATTTTATTTTGATGATGCATCATTTTATCCAAGAATTAAGGGTGCAAAAATATTAGAAACTGTTGGTATTGCAAAGGATACAGTATTTAATAGACTTGAAGGTAACATAAATACTTTAAGCTATCAAGTTATTGGTGAAGAAAATATCTTTATATCTGGTGATGCTAGACCTATGGGCTTTTCTAAATCTGGAAATACTGCAAGTACAGAAGGTCTATATGTAGCTAAGTTAATTGTAAATAAAATAAATAATATTTCAGATATACCATGGGAATCACCTACTACATTATGCTTTTCAGCAGTGTCTGCTAATCCTGAAAGAGCTATTTTTATAAACTCTCAATACTCTTATAATAACAAAACAAAAAAATTTGGCTTTGCAACTCCCAAGACTAGTGAAGTTTGGAAAGGTAATGAAGGATTAATAAATGCAAAAGCCCAGCATGACTGGGCAGATGCTATGTATAGGTATATGTTTAAATAAAACTATATCTATTCAATAGTTGAATCAATTGTTGATTCTAGTAGATTTTGAGCATCAATCAAAGGCTCTAAAGAAGAGTCATCTTCAATATTTGTAGTCATTACCCAGTTGTAAACAGATGGATAAGCCATATGAGTTAGCTTCTCACCTTTTTTCTTATACATATACATTGTACAAGGTGCTAATGCTCCAACTTCTGGGTAAAGTTTATGTACAGGATATATAACTTCTAATTTACAAATAGAGTAACTATCATAAAAGTCAAAATCTTTGATACCATTTACTACAAGATCTTCATTGATTGGAGTAAATCCAGCAACAATAAAACCATTAGATTCAATCTCACCCTCCATCATCTCTTGGTAAGTCTCTTTTGCTTCTTCAATATCATTAGATTCATTATTCATTGTAAATTTAAACTTTGTTACAATTTCACCATCAGGTCTTACTTTTTTATAGTTAAGATCTTTAAATGAACCATTTGGTAAAGCTTCTTTTAAAGCTTTTGTTATATTTTCACTAAGCGATATTAAATCAGCATTAGTTACAGGTACACCTGATATTCTTGACATACCCTCTATTGAAAGTGATGATATATTGATCATTTTACCATCTTTTGAAAATACAGAAGTACTTAATGGTGCTAAAAGTCCAAATTGTGGGTAATCTTTAATAAGCTTTGAACTTATTTTTGGATTATAGATAAACATAAGATTATATCTATGATAATCCTTTCCTGCTGTAGGGAATTTTTTACCAAATCTTCCTTCAAAGGCTCTGTTCATATTATTATTACCAGTAATAATAAATCCATTAGCTTTAAAAGCCTTTTCAATACTTTTTATTGTTATCTTACTATCACTATTATTAGCAGTAAAAATTCTAATATCATCTCTTGTTTGTTCTTTTTTAGTTATGTTAGTTTTTGGAGTAGAAACATCTTGACTACATCCACTAAAGAACAATACTAATGCTAAACTCAAAGTTGAAAGAACTATATTATTTTTCATGATTAATCCTCTATCTTTTCTTTTTTCTTGCTGTAAGCTCAACAGATTTCTTATAAGTATTACCTTTTCTATCTACAGCTGTAATTGTAAGAAGATCACCTTTTTCATTCTCTTTTCTTGTTACGCCATTATCTATTTCTCTACCAGATAGTTTTTTACCAACTTTAAAAGAATCAGCTTTAAATTGAAACTTAAAAATAGGATTTTTAGAAAAAAACTGACTAGTTGATACATCTAGTACTGTTTCATTACCTATTTTACCAGTAATATGAGTAATAAAGTTTGCATCATCTCTATTTCCTGTTTTAGTTTTCGCTTGATTATAAGTCATCATAGGGTGACTTACTGCCATTTTTGCTGTTGCTATACCATTTTTGATTTTAATTTTTACAGCTGTTATTTTATTTCTTGCCATCTACTATCCTTCACATCCACCAGCAGCAACTTCCGTTGTTACCTTATTCATATAAATTCTACCATCTGTTCCTTCAACCAAAACCATAATAGTACCACTTGTACCCATCTTAATCTTTGCTTCATATTTTTTTACATCATATATGTTTACATCATAAACTGCAACTGCACTTTCTGGATTTGCATCTTGAAATAAAGCGATAGTTTTAGCATCAATAGTTGTACCAAATTTTACAGGTACTGCACCACCACTTGAATTAATTTTTGGTACAGTAAGCTTTACTTCATCACTTTGTATTACATCTTTTACACCATACATAGCTTTTGTAGCGTCATCAATAGTATGTGCTTCCCATACTGAAGGTCTTGACTTTCTGTAATCTTCAGCACTTAAATTCATTGGAATTACAGAAAGTGCAACTGCACCACCTGCAAAACTTAAAAAATCTCTTCTATTCATCTTTATCCCTTAAAACTTTAACATATAGTCAACAACTTGCTTGAATTCATCATCACTTAATGACGAACCACCTTTAGCAGGCATACCCATTTCTGTACCTTCTAAACCATTCTTATATACTGTTGAAAGACCTTTTTCCATAAATGGTGCCCATCCAGCTTTATCACCAGCAGCAGGTGCTACACCTGTAGCATGACACATAGTACAGCTAGCATCATATGCGGCTTTTACATCAAAACTTACTTTATGAGCTGCATCTTCTTTTTTAGGAGGTAAATCTCTTGCAACTGACATAGGTGGTTCAAAGTCTGTAATACCACCATCAACTCTTACGATATTATCTGTTTGTTGACAATTTGACATACAAGGTTCTTCACCTTTTTTAAGTCTAATAGCACCATAGTTATCTGGATTAGAATAATAATCTCTTACATTTTCAAGTCCATTTACACCATCAATATCTGGAATAAATCCATTTCTATTTGGCATCTGAATTTTTAAGAACTTTTCTTTGTTTAACTTGAATGTTTCATTAACAATTTCACCATCTACTTTCATACCATTGATATATAACATATATGCTGTAAGTGAATATACTTCATCATCAGTTAATGTTTTAGATTTGGTATGAGGCATAGCATCTCTAATGTACCACCACATTGTACTAGCTACTGGCCAATATGAACCAAATACTCTAGCAGGACCTTCTGCTGTAGGATTAAGCCATCTATTATTTTTCAGTGTTCTTTTAAGCTCTTTAGCTTTACCTGCAGAAAGTGCTGGATATCCACCACCACCAGATCCAAAGTCACCATGACACATCATACATTGAGATTCATATAAAGCTTCACCCTCATCAACATAACCTGTACCTTCTGGTAAACCTTCATTTAATCCATTGATATCTTTATCCCATGCTTTTATTTCGTTTGCAGTTGGAACTCTACCGTGATTATATTTTTCTTTTAATCCACTGATATTTTTTGATACATCTGAATCTGTAAATACTTGTGGATTTACTTTATATGGTCCAGTTTGTCCATTTTTAATTGGGTAATAAACACCACCACTAATATCTTTTTTTGCATTCCAAAGTCCATTATATGCAGAAGACTCAGTATCTTTTGCATTACCTGAAGTCAATAGTGTTGCAGTAGCTATAATTGAAGCTGCTATTGTTTTATACTGTTCTAATTTGAACATGCTTAACCTCCCCATTTGGTGTTACTTCCCAAGTTTCCACAGCATTTCTGTGATATACAGATTCTACACCCATACCTTTATTTGTATCTTTTCCGTAGTTTTCTTTTGCTAAACCATTACCAAATACTTCTTGATCAACTGTTGGCTGAATAAATCCTGCATCATCCATTGCTCTTGAAGTTAATAATAATGTTTCACCTTTTTTATATTTATGCATATAGCTCCATCTAGTCCAACATTTGGGAAGAACTTCACCTTTAATATGTGCATTAACATAGTTGTTTCCACCATCAAATGATAAGTCAACTCTAGTAATAGTACCCATACCAGACCATGCTAAACCTTCAATTTCAACAACATCACCATCTTCAAGGTGTTCCCAGTTTTTTTCACAACTTGGACTAACTACTGTTGAATTTACCTCATTTGCATAGAAGTGCTGTATAGCTTTTCCATTTGGTTTAAGAGCAGTATATTTAGAAGTCTCCTCTTTTGCATACCATGGCTCTTGAGCAAATTCAAGTCTTTTTAGCCATTTAACACATAAATTACCTTCCCAACCTGGAAGAAGTAATCTTAACGGATAACCTTGCTCAGGTCTTAATGCTTCACCATTTTGACCCCATACAAGCATAGCATCATCAAGAACCTTATCAATTGGTACAGACCTTCCCATCTCAGAGTTATCACTACCTTCTGCAAGCATCCATTTAGCTTCAGGTTTAAGACCTAAATCTTCTAAGATAGTCTTAATATAAACACCAGTCCAAGCTGCACAAGCCATAAAACCTTTTGCAAATTGAAGTGAATTATATTGTGGTCTTCTCCACTCTTGTCCACCATTAGCTGGACACTCAATAAAGTGAGTTCGTGTTACTCTTGGATATTTTTTTAATTGATCAAGTGTCAATACAATCTCTTTATCAACTAATCCATTAATCATAAGTCTAAACTCATTTGGATCAATATGTGCGGTACCACCATGACATCTAGAGAAGAATAAACCATTTGGTGTAATAATACCTTCACTTTCATGTATAGGTGTAACAGCAATTGATGCTCTATAGTTACCAGATGCTAGAAGTTTTGTATTTCTTCTAGTATTATTGTGCTCATACACTGATGGAATACCATATCTATTTTTTGTAACTGGATCTCCCCATGATTGTCCCCACTTAGGATGATGCATAATTGCATGATCATCTTCACTTGCTAATGCTTTAACTGGATCTATTACAGATGCAGCAGCAATTGCACTTACAGATGCAGCCGTAGCTTTTCTGAAAAAGTCTCTTCTAGTAATTGTAGAATTTGTTTCTTTATTCTGTGCCATTTTTCCTCCATTATTTTAATTGTGGAAATATATACAATATATTACTAATAACATATATTATTTTTTATCTAATCTTACTGTTTAAGCATATAATAATATAAAAATTTACATATATAATATTAACTTTTAAAAAATATAACTATAGTTAATTAAATATCTCTTAAAGCCTTTATATACAGTCTCTATAGCTTATAGTTATTATTATAATATCATGAAATTATTTTATTTTTATATCATAAAAAAGTTATATTAAACTCCTTGACAAATTAAT
>CAZWLA010000021.1:0-23201 GCA_964633845.1 uncultured Arcobacteraceae bacterium
GAATTTAATCTTTCAGTATAATGGCCTGATTTGTCAAGACAACTTTTCATAAAATTTATTAAAATTTAAAGAGTCATTTTTGGTCTAAATTGTGGTATTTGATTACATTATTTGGCTAGAAATAGGCTAGAAAAGTAAAAAAATTACTTTCCTCTTAATCCTCTTCTCATTGCTTCAATTACCTTATTATCGGCTTTTGTGTTAGTAAAAAGTTCGAACGCTAGAACACCCTGATACAGGAGCATATCTTCACCGTCTTTATTTGGTAAACCTTTTTCTTTTGCTAATGCTAAAAATGGTGTAGTTTTTCCATAGATACAATCTATTGCAAACTCTCCATGGTTTAAAATATTTTCAACTATCTCTTTTGGTGCAGGATAATTATCATCTTTTAACCCAGCACTTGTAGAGTTTACTACTAAATCGTATTCTTCACATTTGAAATTATCCCATGAAAAAGTTTCACACCCTAATTCTTTAAAAAATTTTAATCTATTTTTACTTCTATTAAGTATAGTAGTTTTTATTCCAGCTTCATTAAATGCAACTGCTATTGCTTTTGCTGTTCCACCTGCTCCAAGTATAATGGCTTTTTTAATTGGTCTAATATTTTGGAACTGCTCAATAGCTTTCATAAATCCAGGCGCATCAGTATTGTATGCTATTATTTTTCCATCTTCATTGATATATGTATTTACTGCACCAATTGTCTTAGCCATTCCTCTTACTTCATCTGCATTAGCAAATGCATCCTCTTTATGAGGAACAGTGATATTTGCTCCAGATATATTATTATCAATAAAAACTTTTTTAATTAGGATTCCATCTTCTAAATGTGTTTTTGTATAGTTTCCATCAAAACCTAATAGTTTAAAACCAGCATTATGCATTTGTGGTGATTTTGAGTGAGATATTGGATTTCCAAAAATAGTGAAGTTCATAGGCTCTCTTTATATTTTTAGTCATTATAACATATTTAATCATATATTAAATTATTGTGTATTATAATATGTATAATATTACACATAATTAGAGATATAAGGAGTCTATAATGGTTGCATATTCTAGAGATGAAATAATTTCAGCAAGTGATATAGCAAGAGGCTTTTCAAATGTATTGGGAAATATAATCAATCAAACTAAAGAGAAAATAGCTATTTCAAAAAATAATAAACTTGAAGCTGTGATACTAAATATAGATGAGTATGAAAAGCTAAAAGAAGCATATGACACTTTGGAGCATATAGGAATATATCAAAAAGTGCAAGATAGAACAAAATCTAAAACTATTTCACTTGAAGATTCTATGAAACGACATGGAATTAGTTTAGATGAAATATAAAATAGTTTTAAAACAAGAGGCTGATGATGACCTATGTGAACTATCACATAATCAAAAGATTTTAATATTTAAACAACTTAAAAAATTAGAAATATCACCAGAACTTGGAATAGCACTTGGTAAGAAATTAGGATATGATTTAACTGGCTATAAAAAAATGTATACAAATAAAAAACAATTAAGAATTGTTTATAGAATCATAAATGATATAGTTGAAGTTGAAGTGATAGCTATTGGTAAAAGAGATGATATGGATGTTTATAAAAAAGCTTCCAATAGAATTAAATAGACAAGACTTTATGCAATTAAAAAATACTCCAATTCACAAAATATCGATAAATAATCAATCATTTTATATTAAAAGAGATGATCGATTACATGAAGAATTTGCAGGGAATAAAGCTAGAAAATTTTTATATTTTTTAGATAATGAATTTCCAAATATTAAAAAACTAATATCTTATGGGTCAGCACAAGCTAACTCCTTATACTCTTTCTCAGCCTTAGCCAAATTAAAAGGGTGGGAATTTGACTTTTATGTAGATCATATACCCTCTCATATAAAAGAAAATCCAAGAGGCAACTATAGAGGTGCCTTAGAAAATGGTGCAAATATAATAGAAGATAGTAGTTTTAATCCAAATAATTTAGAACTAAGTGCCAATGAGGTGTTTGTGCCTGAAGGTGGAAGATCTCATACTAGTGAATATGGTATAGCAATTTTGGCAAATGAATTAAAAGTTTGGATTGATGAACAAAAACTAAATTATGAAGATGTAAAGATAATGCTACCAAGTGGTACAGGGACAACAGCACTTTTCTTACAAAAAAATCTACCACAAGATATTGAAGTTTTAACTTGTGCCTGTGTAGGTGGCGATGAGTATCTAAAAAAGCAATTTTTTGAGCTAGAGGAGGATAGGCATTTTCATCCAACTATTTTAAAGACTAGCAAAAAATATCACTTTGGAAAATTATATAAGGAAAATTATGAGATTTGGAAAGATCTAAATAAGCAAAGTGATATAGAGTTTGATCTTTTATACGACCCAATTGGATGGAAAACAATATTAGAGTACAATGCACAAATACAAGTAGCAAACCCTAAAACAATAATATATATACATCAAGGTGGTCTAATAGGAAATGAGACTATGATTGAGCGTTATTCAAGGAAATATGATAAATGAAATTTAATCAACTAAATCTACCTCAGACAATGACTGATACTTTAAATTCAATGCAATATAAAGAGATGACAGCAATTCAAGAAAAATCTTTACCACTTATTTTAGAGGGTGAAGATATTATAGCAAAAGCAAAGACAGGTAGTGGAAAAACAGCAGCATTCGGAATAGGTGTACTCAATAAATTAAATGTTAAAAAATTTAGAATCCAATCTATGATTATGTGTCCTACAAGGGAATTAGCAGATCAAGTAGCTACTGAACTTCGAAAAATTGCACGATTTAAACATAATATAAAAATTATTACACTTTGTGGGGGTGTGCCTTTTGTACCTCAAAAACATTCACTTTCACATCAAGCACATATTATAGTAGGAACTCCTGGGCGAATTTTAAAGCATCTAAAAGAGGGTAGCTTTCAAGCAAATGATATAGAAACACTAGTGCTTGATGAAGCAGATAGAATGCTTGATATGGGATTTTCTGAAGATATTCATGAAATTATATCATATATACCTACTATGAGGCAGACATTGTTGTTTTCAGCAACTTATCCTGAAAATATTGAACAGTTAGGGCAAAAAATTTTAATGGATCCAGTGACTGTAGAAGTGGAAGCTACACATGCAAAATCAGCAATTACACAAGAGTTTTATGAGTGTGATCAGGATATTAAAAGTAAAGCTGTTGAGTATGCATTGGTAAAATATAAATGTGAGTCATCAATAATATTTTGTAATACAAAAATAGCATGTGATGAACTTGCAGATGATTTGGAAGATGCTGGGCTTGATCCATTGGTGCTTCATAGTGATTTAGACCAGAGAGATAGGGATGAAACATTAATACTTTTTGCAAATAAATCTTACCCAATACTAATAGCTACAGATGTTGCTGCACGTGGTATTGATGTAAAAGATGTTGATCTTGTAGTAAACTATGATTTACCCCATGACAATGAAGTATATGTACATAGAATAGGGCGAACAGCAAGAGCAGGAGCAACAGGACATTCTATTAGCTTTGTAGATGATAAATATAGATTAGATGACTTAGAAGATGCACTTGATATTACGATAAGTTTAAAAAATATATCTGAATTAGAAACAGATGATCAGTTTGATTTAAAATCTAAATTCTCTACTATTTTTATAAATGGTGGTAAAAAGTCTAAAGTTCGAGCTGGTGATATATTAGGTGCTTTAACAGCAGGAGTTGGATTAAATAAAGATGATATTGGAAAAATTGATATTTTACAATACTGTTCATATGTAGCTGTAAAAAAAGAGCTTGAACAAAAAGCATTTGATGGCTTATCAAATGGTAAGATAAAAGGTAAGTACTTTAGGGTATTTTTAAAGTAATCTAAATATCTACTAACATATACCCTTGGTATGGCATAGTTTTAATGATATCGTCTGCTAGTTTTGATCTTAAACGCTTCATAAGTGAACGAAGAGCATCTGTAGACATGGTATCTTCTGTATATACTGCATTATCAATATCTTCTAAGGTCACAATTTCATTCTTATTTTCTACGAGAAGTTTTAAAAGGCTTTTTTCTTTATGTGTTAAACTACTTAATGATTCGATATAGTTTATAGAATGTAATAGTTTATCATGCCTATTATGCATTGCTAAAATTTTTAATTGTAACTCTTTAATCTCAAATGGTTTTTTAATGAAATCTATAGAACCAAGCTCATAAGCTTTTGATATTGTATCTATAGAGATATCAGCAGACATAATAATCACCTTTGAAGTAGAATTAAAGTTAAGTATATATTCTAGTAGCTCTAGTCCATTTACATTTGGTACAGTTATATCCAGTATATATAGATCTATACTATAATTTATATTTTCAAGGGCATCCTGCCCATCTGTAAATGATAAGACAGTATGATTATCCATGGTTAATAATTGAGTGATCGCTTTGTTAAGTACTTTTGTATCTTCTAATAGTAAAATATTCATACATAATTATACACATTTAAAATGACATTTACATGTTATATAAAAATGATATGATAAAATTATACAATTGAATTATAAAAAGGGGGAGCGTATTGAGATTTATATTAATACTAATTTTAAATATTGGTACACTATTTGGGAATGATATTGTAAATAATATTCTAATGGATATTGAGATTCAAAATGATCTTTCCCAAAAGACAAAAAAAATAAATAATGGTATAGTAACAGTAATAACTAGATCTGAATTAAATATGATGAATGCTAAGCATTTACGAGATATTTTAAAATCTACCGAGATTGGTTATAAGATTAGTCGATATGGATTAGTTGATCCTAATACAAAAGGTTTTTTTCCGTTTGCTAGTTCAGGAATTAAAGTTTATATAGATAATCAAGAGATATCTTCGTCACTTTATGGTAGTGGACTGACAGTACTTGGTGATATAGATCTTGGCTTTGTTGATCATATAGAGATATATACACTTAATCCATCATTTGAGTTTGCAACAGAGCCTACAAAAGCTATGATAAAATTATATTCTAAAACTTATGAAAGAGATCCTCAAACTGTAGTAAATTATACTGCTGGAAGTTATGATTCAAACAATATGGCATTGATGACTGCCAATAGAATTGGTGACTATTCATATTTCTTTCATATATCAAATGATGATGATAACAAGAAAGAATCATATATAAATAATGAAGAGCTATCAAGAGATACAAATAGAAAACATATTTTTTTAAATATATATAATAAGCATAGAAGATTTGTGATTAGTAGGATTGATGTAAATAAAGATTCATTTATGGGTATGGATTGGCAGGGAGATATTAGTAGATCTGATATGAAAATAGATACATGGCATATTGGATATGATGAAAAATTTGAAAATAGTATTTCTTTTGAGATTAATTATGATTCTATGGTTGATAATAGTGTATTTGAAAATGACAATATACTCTTTATATATAATAATACTATCCCGATAAAAAAATTTGAAGTTAGTGGTAACTCAAAAGTTATCACTACTAAGCTTCAACAAAGTAAAAAGATAATGAATCATAACTTACTATATGGTATCAAATACAGATATAAAGATTTACAATATGATTCATTAAAGTTAAATGGGAATACTTTAATATATAAAGGTGTAACTAGGCAAGATATAAATACATATTTTTTAGAAGATAATTATAGTATAAAAGATAATTCAATTATAACTGTAGCTGCTCAACATAGTAAAATAGATAATGCTAATCATGATGGTATAAAAGATGATACCCAATCACTATTTAGAATCGGTAATACATTTATTGATAACGGTGTAACATATCAAACTTATCTGTATTATCAAGAAGCTGCAATTGAACCATATCTTGTAAACTCAATATACTTGGAAAATGATAATATAAAAAAAGAAAAAATAAAATCTTTTTTGGAAAAAATTACTTATAAAAATGATCATAGTATATTTGATATAACATATACTAATGAAAATATTAAAAATGCAATTATTACATCGGATATTGGAGCTATAAAAAATTCTTCAAGTGTAATAAAGCGTGATAGCTTATTGCTTCGATGGACACATCATCATAGCAATGTTAATAAACATTTTATATCATATTTAATAGAAGATGATAGCTCTAAAGTTGTATTCAAAAATTTTAATAGGTATGGAAAGATTGATCTATATGAAGAGCTTGTAGTAGATATAGTTGACAACAATAGATACTACGATTTAGGCTTATCAGTAAGTTATCAATATAGTAATAATATAAATATAAATTTAAAATGTGAGAATATATTAAATAAATCGTATAAACAAAAATTTATTCGAAATAGTGTTTTAGCAGTACAGCCTTTAGATCCATATATGCTTTCTATTATAGATAAAAAAATAATGTTATCTTTGGAGTATATTTTTTAGTGAAAGCAATACTTATACTAATATTTGGTCTCTCCTTATATGCTAATAGTTTGTATGAAACTAAACTATATAAGCAAGTGTTTACTATGCTATTTGGAAAAAAAAATATAAATATATATACCAATGAAGTAAATGAGCAATTATTTAAAAATAGTAAAAAAATAAAAATAGTAAAAGATTGTAACGATGCAGATATTGTATTTTTAAATATAGACACTAAGTGTAATGAAAAGCCACTCTTTGTAAAAGATTATGATTCTTTCAAAAATACAAAAAATGTTATTGGTGCATTTTACTATAGAAAAGGTAGACCTCAATTAAAATTAAGAAAAAAAGATATTAATAAATTTGGTTTAAATCTTGATAATCAGTTAAAGGCTTATTTGGAATGAAAAAGTTTAAATCTATAGATATTTTTTATATTGCCACTATGATCTTAATTGTATATACATTTTTTGCATATACTAAATTTACAACTAATAGAGATTTTGTTAAAAATAATACTTTAGAATCTTCTATTGTAGAAACAAATAGTATTCTTAAAAATATATCAAAATATTATGTAAATAATCTAAGCCAGCTTGATGATGATGACTTATATGATAAATTTTCTGCATACCTTAATAGCTTTGAAACAACTCAATATAAAAATATATTTGCAGTTAATGTAGTTCAAAATAAACTATTTGTAGTGGCAGATGGATCGAGTAATCAATCTGATAAATTTCATCAAAATGAACTTTTTATTCCAATTAGTAATAAATGGAAAGATTGCATTGAACTGCAAAACCCCATATACTTCAAGCAGAATCTAAATGATTTATGGATGACATATTTATATCCAATTGTAAAAGACAATAAGGTAGTAAAGATAATAGCTATAGATCAATCTATGAAGTCTTATAATGCTTTAGTGTTAAAACAAACAATAATAAGTAAACATTTTTTAATATCTATATCTATAGTAATATTTATGCTTATGGTTCTTATGTTATTTTTATACCATCAAAGTCAAGTAAAAAAGAAAGAAGAAAAATATATAATGCAAGAGCATAAACATGCTCAAATTGGTAGGATTATAGATTCTATTGCTCATCAATGGATTCAACCATTGCAGGCTATTAAAACTATATCAGAACTATATCTATTGAAAATAAGTAAGAATATCAAAATGAATAAGAGTGAAACAGTAGATGATCTTTCTGATATCGTAAGTCAAGCAGACTTTGCTCTTGAGACACTTGATGAATTTAGATCTTTTTTAAGTGAAAATAAAAAAACTGAATATTTAAGTATAGGATCAGTTATTGAGTCGTCATTATCTATTTTAGAAGATGTGATAGTTCATAATAGAATTCAAACTAAAATAGTTGGTGACACATTATTAAAAGTAGATATTTATAAAAATGAATTTAAGCATGTTTTGATTAATCTAATACAAAATTCTAAAGATGCATTTATAACGAATAAAATAAAAAATAGAAATATTATATTTATTGTAGAAACTATAGGTGACTATACTGTATTAAAAATAATAGATAATGCCGGTGGAATTAATGAAAATCTATTAAAAAATATTTTTGATTTAGATATATCTACAAAAAAAGATACTACTACTACTACTACTGGTATGGGCTTATATATGACAAAACAAATATTAAATAAAATTGGTGCTAATATTAAAGCTTATAATAATACAGATGGTGGTGCTACATTTGAAATCAAAATTTAATTTATAGTCTAAATATAGTATAATAATTAATCAAATTTAAATATAAGAGGAATTTAAAATGGCAACAGCAAGTGCAAGACATCTATTAGTAGCAGACGAAAATGTATGTAATGAATTAAAAGCAAAGATAGCAAATGGTGATATGACTTTTGAGAAAGCTGCACAACAATACTCTCAATGTCCATCAGGACAATCAGGTGGTGATTTAGGAACATTTGGTCAAGGTCAAATGGTACCAGAGTTTGATAAAGTAGTATTTAACGATGAAGTTGGTGTAGTTCATGGACCAGTGCAAACTCAATTTGGTTATCATTTATTAGAAGTTACTGAACGAAAAGACTAGATTTTATTATGGCAAAATCAAAAGAACATAGCTTTGATATATCAGCTAAACTTGATATGCAAGAGATGAAAAATGCAGTTGTTCAAGCGCAAAAAGAGGTTAATAACCGTTATGACTTTAAGGGCTCTACAAAAGATATTGATTTAAGTGAAGGGAATAAAACTCTTACACTTTTAAGTGATAGTGACAATAAAGTTGATTCTATGAAAGATATTTTAATTTCAAAGATGAATAAAAGAGGTGTATCTATAAACTCTCTTGAAGAACTAAAAGCAGATGATGCTAGTGGTGGAAAGAGAAAGTTTACTTATAAAATTGTAGATACAATTGAAAAAGATGAAGCTAAAACTATTCAAACTGAAATTAAATCTTTAAAGTTAAAAGTAACGGCAGTTAATCAAGGTGATGAGATACGAGTATCTGGTAAAAATCTTGATGATCTACAAAAAGTTATGGCACACTTAAGATCTTTAGAGTTAAAAGCTCCATTGGTATTTGATAATTTTAGATAATGTCTAATAAAATTGATGATCTAATCGAACAAATTAAATCTTTAGAAGATGAATTGTTTGATGAATTTCAAAAAAAAGAGAAAGAATTTCTTAATAAAATAGAAGATGAAAAAGTAGATATTAAAAAAAATGTAATTAGTTCAATTGAATATTTATCTTCTTTTTCTTTGGTTACTATTATTTCACTTCCATTTATTTGGATGATGATTATCCCTATAGTTATAATTGATATATTTGTGAGTATCTATCAATTTATATGTTTTCCCTTGTATAAAATACCAAAAGTAAAAAGAGAAGATTATGTAATTATGGATCGCTATAATTTGTTTTATTTAGATAAATTTCAAAAAATAAATTGTTGGTATTGTGAGTATTTTAATGGTGTAGTTGCATATGTACGTGAAATTGCAGCTAGAACTGAACAATTTTGGTGTCCTATCAAGCATGGAAGAGCTTTAAAAGATAGACATTCAAGATATAATAGGTTTTTTGATTATGGTGATTATAAAAAATATAAACTAGAATTAGAAAAAAAACGATCCAACTTTAAAGATATAGAATGATTAAGCCAAAACTATCAAGAGAATTGGGTGTAGCACTATTACTTTTTTATGGCTTAGGTAACATCCTTGGTGCTGGGATATATGTCTTAGTAGGTAAAGTTGCATCTATTGCTGGATATATGAGTGTAGCATCATTTTTATTAGCTTCTATTATTGCTGGATTTACAGCATTTTCATATATAGAGTTAGCATCAAGATATCCTGTAAGTGCTGGTGAAGCTGTATACGTACAAGAGGGATTTGGTAAAAAATATTTATCTATATCTATTGGAATATTTATTGCTACTGCTGGTTTGGTCTCTGTAGCAGCTTTAACACACGGATTTATTGGATATTTACAAGAGTTTATAAATATTGATACTAATATAGCTATCATTACGATAATGTTAATCTTGATATTAGTTTCAACTGCTGGAATTAAACAAAGTATTACAGCAGCAGCAGTTCTTACTATTATAGAAATTTTTGGCTTATTATTGATTATTTTTCTTGGATTTGACAATATATTAAATCCAAGTGTAGAATATTCTAAATTTATTCCAAATTTAAATATGAGTGATATAAGTTTAATATTTTTAGGAAGTTTCTTAGCTTTTTATGCTTTTATTGGATTTGAAGATATGGTTAATGTTGCAGAGGAAGTAAAATCACCTACTACCACATTTCCAAAAGCTATAGTCTTAGCATTAATTATCTCAATGACACTATATTTTTTAATTGCAATTGTTGCAATTCAGACATTATCACTAGAACAATTATCAAATTCAAATGCACCTTTTTCGGATATTTATAGACAAATAACAGGGAATGACCCAATTGTAATTACTGTTATTGGATTATTTGCAGTTATTAATGGTGCATTAATTCAGCTTATTATGGCATCTCGTGTAGTTTATGGATTATCATCACAAGGTTGGCTTCCTAGCTTTCTATCAGAAATATCACCAAAAAATAATATACCTGTAAAAGCTACAATAGTTGTAGGAATAATAGCTCTTATCTTTACTTTATTTTTAGACTTAGTTACCCTAGCTAGCATTACAAGTTTAATGCTTTTGATTATATTTACATTAATTAACTTATCATTGATATTGATTAAAAGAAAAAAGCTGGATATTAATAAAAATATATATATTGTTCCTGTTTGGGTTCCATGGTGTGGAGTTATTCTAAATATACTATTGATTAGTGTTAAATTGTTGTAGAATCTAAAGGGATAATAGTTACTAATAAGTAAAATAGATGTACAATATAAGTATCAAGACCTTTTGGAGGTAGATTATGAAGATAGCTGTTTTTGATGCAAGTGATGATGATATTAGGTATTTTAATGAACATTTAGCAAGTCTAGAGTTTGATTTTTATTCTACTTGTGTATCTGATTATGTATCTAGTTTAACAAATAAAAATGATTATGAAATTATATCTATATTTGTAACATCTACGATAACTTCTGAAGTTTTGAGTAATTTCCCAAAGTTAAAGTATATACAAACAAGATCTGCTGGTTATGATAACCTTAAAGTTGATTTGTTAAAACCATTAAATATATTATCATCTAATGTAGCTAATTATGCTAAACATAGTGTAAGTGAGTTTGCTTTTTCACTTTTACTTAATATCTCTCGTAAAACGTCCATTGCATTAAATAGAGTAGAAAAGTTAAATTATGAGTATTTAGATTTAAAAGGATTTGAGTTAGCTAATAAAAGTTGCAGCGTGATTGGTACAGGCGATATTGGATCTAATATAGTAAAAATTGCACATGGCTTTGGTATGAAGATAAAGGCCTACAGTAGAACAAAAAAAGATAATTTAATAGATGATTTCAATGTAGAATATATAGGATTTGAAGAGTCTTTGAAAAGTGATATTATTTTTATCAGTACAGATTTAAATAAAGATACTTTTCATTTAATTAATAGTGAAAATATTGATAATATAAATCCAAATGCTATAATTATTAATATAGGAAGAGGGGAGATAATCTCTAATGAAGCTATAGTTAAATCTTTAAATAATAGTGATAGATATTTTGGTATTGATGTTATAGAAAATGAATGTGAATTTAAATCGTGCACTTGTTCTAAAAGTATTACATTGGATATAAAATTATCATCAAAAGTATTTCACACACCACATATGGCTTACTATACTACAGAAGCATTAAATAAATTAAAAGAAGTTTCTGCAAATAACATTAAACTTTTTTGTAATCATAAAGATATTTTAAATAGATTGACTTAATAATGATAGAGTCATCAACTATACTAGTTGTCATCAAGGCTATTAGTGGCCTTGGGATTTTCTTAGTAGGTATGATAATTATGACTAGTGGTCTTAGATCTGCTGTTGGTGTTTCATTAAAAAAATTATTATTAAGATTGACTAAAAATCCATATAGTGGTGCTTTTAGTGGTGCAATTATGACTGCATTATTACAATCATCAAGTGTAACAATTGTTACAGTTGTTGGGTTTGTAGGTGCTGGAATAATTGGATTTTCTGAAGCTTTGGGAATTGTCTTTGGTGCAAATCTTGGTACAACAATTACGGGATGGATTGTAGTACTATTTGGATTTAAATTACAATTTGAGATATTTATATTACCATTTATTTTAATTGGTGTAATTTTAAAATTATTTTTTAAAGGCAATGTGGCAAATATTGGCTATACAATGGCTGGATTTGGCTTGATCTTTGCAGGTATTGCAACAATGCAAAATGAAGTATCAGGACTAGATAGTATAATTACTTTTGACAACATATCTTCTAATAGTTGGCTAAATACATTACAGTTATTGTTTATTGGTATTATATTTACAATGATTACACAGTCTTCTAGTGCTGGTGTAGCGTCAACCTTGACAATATTATATGCTGGTATTATTGATTTTGAACAAGCTGCTATACTAATTATTGGTATGGATGTTGGGACAACATTTACTGCAGTTATTGCAACAATTGGTGGTAATATACATGTACGTCGTACAGGGTTTGCACATGTTATTTTTAATATTATGACAGCAGTAGGAGCAGTTTTTTTAATTGTACCTTTCGTAAAGTTATTTGATCTTATAGATGCTACATTTATTGCTAATAATTCAGAAATAGCGTTAGTTATATTTCATAGTACATTTAACCTGATTGGTGTAATACTTATTTTACCTTTGACAAAATATTTTGCAAAGTTGATGAAAAGTATAATTTAGAGTTCTTAGCTATTAATATCACTACTTTTAATTATTTGCTTTAACTCTTGACCATCTATCATCTCTTTTTCTATAAGTTCATTTGCAACAGCTTCAATTGCAGGCCATAATCTTTTAACTTCTTTTTGTGTTTTTTCTTTAGCATTATTTATCCATACCAATATACGATTTTCAATTTTTTCTCTAAATAGTTGGTTTTGATATCCCTCTTCTAATCCAGAAATATTGATATATCCCAACTCCTCATCCATACCAAATAATGCAATAGCAGCATATGCTTGCATTGTTGCCATCTCAAGATCATTAATAGCACCTGTTTCCATACCATCTTCACCAAACTTTTCGATTTTTGCAATTCTTCCGGCTAAAAGAATACAAATATCATTAAATAGATTTTCTTTAGATGTTGCATCAATATAATCATCATTATGATATGAAACAAAGCCTAATGATTCACTCCGAGGGGCTACTGTTACTTGCTCAATTTTAATTTTTGGTAAAAGTATAGATGATAAAACAGCATGGCCTGCTTCATGATAGGCAGTTTTAGCCATAGATACTTCAAGATCACGAATTTGTTTATTTTCTAGTTTTGTACCATATTTAATAATATTTATCTGCTCTAAGAGTATCTCTTCTGTTAACTCTTTTAATCCCTTTCGTGCTGCAAATAAAGAAGCCTCTTGACCAATTCGTTTAAGCTCATTACCACCCATTCCTGAGATATATCGCACTACTCTATTGATATCAATATTTTTGTTGTGTGGTTTTTTTAGTAAATCTTTAATAAAAAAGTGTCTAGCCTCAATATCAAGTTTTGGTACTTCAATTTGAATATCAATTCTATTTGCTTGAAGAAGCTCAGCTGGTATACTTGCTCTATTACCAATTGTTATAATTGTAAATACAGGTGACTCAAAACTTTGATGTAAGTTTTCTAGTTGTTCTATGATTGGTTCAACACTTATAGTTGAAATCATACCACTAAGAATACCCTGTATATCAATATCTTCTAAAATAATAATTGCTGGTGCTAAGCCATAGGCTTGAGTATATGCTTTATGAATATTTTTTGGATCAAAAAGTTCAGAACCACTTAGTGCAATATATGGTATATTTGCTTCACTTGCAAAAGCTCTAGCTAAAAGTTTTTTACCCATACCTGATGGTCCATAAAGAATCATCCCTTTTGGTATGTTTAAATCAAAATATTTTAATCTATTTGGCTCTTTAAGTAATGTTAAAATTTCTAAAAGTTCATTTTTTACCTTATTGTGCCCAGCAATATCTTTAAATGTTATATCCGATACATGAAATGCATCATGAGATACAGCACTTAACTTTTCTTTAGTGTATGAAGCATTTGTGATAATACATTTTACTATATTATTAGAATCAATTGATATATCCCACTCTAGATTGATACAATAATGTTGTTTACTGATTTTTAATAAAAGTACTTTTTCATCTTCTAAAGATTTTGCTAGAAAGGTTTTAGCTTTATTAGATACGCTATAACATATTTGTGTAACATAGTCATGTTGTTTTAAAATATCATATATGTGATTGAACATCTGCTTTGGTAATTTTTGTTTAATATGTCTTGCATTAAGATAAGGAGCTAAAGACAATGTAAATAGTGAAGCAAATTTATCAAACTCTATATATTCAATAACTATGTCACTTTTTTTAATAAAATCATGAGACATTTGGTGTAAACTTCTAGCACCAATTTTAAGAAGTGTTGTGAGACTTAAATTATTAAAGGTGATTGTTGTATGTTCTGCAAGAAGTGAAAGTAATTTTTTATCAAAAGCATTTTCTTTACTATCTCCTACTAATATTTTCTCACAAGATAGTTGTTCAATCAAAAATGTATGAGCTTGTAGTGGATTATCTATAAGTAACTTTTTAATATCTTTTCGTTGTGAAAGGCTTGAAAGTGCAGTAGTTGTAAGAACAGCAATAATATTTGAAAAATCAATTTCAATATTTTCATAATCTGTAAATAGGGTGTATAAAGCTAGCTGAACTTGTAAGTCTGCTTTTTCTATATCTTCAAAAACTAAAATTGAATTAGGATTGTTTGTTACAAATTCAATGATGTCATTTTGAAAGCTAACAGCTCCTAATTGATCTGAATCTATACCAAAATTACCACTATATTGGTCCATATAAAATGTTTTTAATTGTTTAATAGTAGGATCTAATTGTGTTAATAGCTCACACATATAGTGTTTTCCACTATTTGGTGGACCAACAAAAGTGAATAGTACTTTTATTTTACTTCTATTATCTAGTATATGAGATTCTAGAAGTGTTTTTGTTAACGATTGAATTGCTAAGTCTTGATCAAAAAGTTCCTCTTTTAGGCCTGACTCAAGTCCTTTAATAAATTTATTATAGTTTTCTTTAGTTTTCATTGAATCCTGCCATATTAATATATTGTACTGTTTCATCAATACTATCTGTTATTAGATATGATTGCATATCTTGTTTATCAATAAAATTATGAGATAGCATAACTTTAAAAAAATCCTCTAATGGTTCAAAAAATGATTTTCCAAAAAGTACAATTGGAAATTTACCCATACGTTTTGTTTGAACTAAACATAACGCTTCGGAGAGCTCATCAAGTGTCCCATATCCACCGGGAAATACTATAAAAGCTACAGAGTATTTGATAAAGCTAACTTTTCTTGTAAAAAAATATCTAAAATGAAGTGGTATTTTAACAAATTGGTTTATTGGTTGTTTATTTGGAAGTTCAATATGAAGACCAACTGAAATTTTAGCACCTTTATTAGCCGCCTCCATGATACCACTTCCCCCACCAGTAATAATAGCATAGCCTTCGTCAGATAGTAATTGCGATAGTTTGTAAGCACTGACATAATATGTATCATTTTTATTAAGTCTTGCACTTCCAAAAATAGATATAGCAGGGGGAAGAGTATTTAGTTTTGAATATACATTTATAAAATCTCCAAGTATCTTAAATAAACGTTTTTTATCTTTTTTTTTATTTTTATTATCTAGAAATTCATGCTCTAAATTACTCATAGTTTATCCTTTAAATATGGATTTGTTCACCAATTTTAATAATATGTGCTTTCTCTTTAAGATCTTGTTTAACTTTTTGTTTTAATATTTGTAATTGAGGTAAATCTCCATGAATCAAATATACACAATATATATCATCAATTGTGTCTATCCATTCCAATAATTCTTTTTGATCAGCATGTGCAGAAAAACCTGATACATATGCAACTTTTGCCTTTACGTAAATATTTGAGTTTAAAATTGATATTTTCCCTTTACCTTGTGATATTTTTTGACCAAGTGTATTGTTTACTTGAAAACCAACAAAAAGAACTAGATTTTCTTTATCTTTAAGGTATTTGATAAGATGGTAATTTACTCTTCCTCCTTCACACATCCCACTTCCAGCAATAATAATTTTAGGAGCATTGTTTGAGTTTATATGAATAGATTCCTCTTTGGTATATGTGTTTACTAACTCTTTAAAATTAAATGGATTTATCCCTTTTTCTATCATTTGTTTAACATTATCACTAAATAGATGTGGGTAATTTTCAAAAGCTCTTGTGACATTTATAGCTAAAGGAGAATCAAGAAATACAGGAATATCTTTTAATTTACCATCTTCACTCATCTGTTTTAAAAGAAATAGTATTTCTTGTGTTCGTTCTAGTGCAAATGATGGGATAACTACTGTTCCACCATTTTCAATTGTTTGTAAAATTTGATTTTTAAAGCTATCGATTGATATTTCTAAATCTGGATGTACAGATAAACCATAAGTTGACTCAACGAAAACATAATTTGCATTGTCCCAAAACTCAATAGGAGATGTTATTATTCGTTCACTTTGACCTATGTCACCTGAGAAAACAACACTTTTGTCCATACCGTCATCGGTAAATTCTATTTTAACACTAACTGAACCTAAAATATGTCCAGCATTTTTAAAAGTGATTTTAATATTTTCATCAAGATCTAATGATTCATCACACTCTAGAAAATTACCAAAAAGTTCAAGTGCCGGATCAACATCTTGCATTGTATAAAGTTGCTTAGGTTTGCTCTCTAAGATTCCAGCAGAATTTTTTAGCATCAATTGAGCAATACTAAATGTTGCTCTTGTAGATATTATTTTTTTATTAAATCCTTTTTTAACTAATAAAGGTATTCGACCAATATGATCAAGATGTGCATGTGTGACAATTAGATAATCAATATCTTCTGGATTAAAACCAAATGGTTCAAAGTTTAAGTCACTTTCTTCACCTTGAAACATTCCACAATCAATTAGTATGTTTATATTTCCTATATTTAGAAGATGACAAGAGCCAGTGACTTCACCAGCAGCACCATAAGATGTATAAAAAGCCATATACATATCCTTTATTATAATGATTATATTGTACATTATAAAAGATTAGTATACCTTTTGTTAATAACGCTTTTATATCATATTAAATATAATTTAACATGAGAGAAGTAAATTTATGTTTTATACTGCAAGTATTCAAAATAGTTTAAAGCAATTAAACTGTACTATTGATGGGCTAAGCACTAGTCAAGTAAAGCAAAGATATAAACATTATGGACAAAATACTCTTCCGCAGGCTATAAAAAAGACTATTCTAAATATATTTATAGACCAATTTAAAAGTCCAATTATATATGTTTTACTACTTGCTGCTATTGTATCTTTTGTGATTCAAGAGTTTACAGATAGTGGATTTATAATGGCTGTTTTATTTATAAATGCATTTATAGGTACATATCAAGAATATACAGCAAGTCAAAAAGCTGATGCACTTAAAAAAATCATAAAGACTTATATTATTGCTTTAAGAGATAATAAAAAAATAGAATTATTAAGTGATGATATTACAGTTGGAGATATTGTTTTTTTTGAATCTGGAGTTAAAGTTCCTGCAGATATAAGATTAATTGAAAGTAACGATCTCTTTGTTAATGAGTCTTTACTCACAGGAGAGTCTATAGATGTTACAAAAGATGCTACTTGCATATATGATAATATAGATATACCTATTGGTGATAGAAAAAATATGCTTTACGCAGGTTCTATGGTTACAAAAGGTCGTGCCATGGGAGTAGTTGCAACTATTGGTTTAAAAACAGAAATAGGAAAAATTGCAACACTACTTAAAGTATCACAAGTTACAAAAACACCATTATTAGTAAGGATGGAACGCTTCTCTTTTAATATAGCAAAAGTTGTACTTACGGTTGTATTGATCATTATTATGGTTGGTATCTGTCAAGATATAGAGGCTAAGGAGATTTTTTTCTTTACAGTTGCGTTAGCTGTATCAACTATTCCTGAAGGACTTCCTGTTGCAATTACTGTTGCTCTTAGTATGGCAAGTTCGGTTATGAGTAAAAAAAATGTAATTGTTCGTAAGTTATCAGCTATAGAAGGATTAGGTTCATGTACACTAATTGCAAGTGATAAAACAGGTACAATGACACAAAATCAACTTACTGTTGAACACTTCATCACCCCTACAGAAGTTTATAATACTACAGATCAAGTTGATGAGAAAATATTACAATGTGCTATATTATGTAATGAGGTAACTTTGGATAATCAAAATGGTACATATAGCTTTTTAGGAGACCAAGTTGATGTAGCACTTGCACAGTATGCTTTAAATATTGATAATACCATTATGGGATTAAAAAATGAGATAATACCTATGGATAGTATCCCTTATGAACCTATAAATAAGTTTTCAGCGATAAGTTTTATAATTGATGGTAAGAAAATAGATTTTATTAAAGGTTCCCCCGAAGTTATTCTTAGTAAGTGTAGTATAGAACAAAGTGATTTAGATAAAAGTATTTATCAAGTAGATAAGTGGGCTAGTAAAGGGTTTAGGAATATTGCTTTAGCATATAAGTTTAGTGAAGAGGAAGGCATAGCAACAAATGGATATAGCTACCTTGGATTTGGTGCAATTATAGATCCATTAAGAGAAGGGGTAAAAGAGGCTGTAAGCACAGCTAAAGATGCAGGTATTCAAGTGCTTATGGTTACAGGGGATCATCCTAATACTGCATTATTTATAGCAAATGAACTAGGAATTGCTATTAATAAAGATGAGGTTATCGATGGTGAAAGTATAAGCAATTGGTCTAAAAATGGGGCAAAAAAAGAGTTATTGGAAAATAAAAGAGTTTTTGCAAGAGTTTCCCCAGAGCAAAAACAATTAATAGTCCAAACCTTTCAGGATTTAGGACATTTTGTAGCAGTTACTGGTGATGGTGTAAATGATGCACCAGCACTTAAGCATGCCAATATTGGTATATCAATGGGGAAAAGTGGAACAGATGTAGCAAGGGAATCAAGTGATTTGATTCTAACTGATGATTCATTTGGTTCTATTGTAAATGGGATTAAAGAGGGACGAGTTGCATATGATAATATTAGAAAAGTCATACATTTACTAATATCTACAGGATTTGCAGAGATAGTTTTAATTATCTTGTCGTTATTGTTTTTTGTACCAATTCCCCTCTTACCTGTACAGCTTTTATGGTTAAATCTAGTTACAAATGGTATTCAAGATGTAGCATTAGGTTTAGAAAAAGCAGAGCCAAATATACTAAAGTTAAAACCACGAAATCCTAAGGAACCAATATTCAATAAAATAATGATCAGTCGTGTTGTTGTAGGTGGTTTATATATGGGTATATGTGCATTTGCAGTATTTTATACTTTACTTCAATATGGATATAGTGAAGATAGTGCTAGAAATATTACATTGTTGTTAATGGTTTTATTTGAAAATATACATGTATTTAACTCTAGAACAGAAAATAATTCTATATTTAAAATTAACCATCTTAAAAATAAATTTTTATGGATCTCTGTTATAGTAGCACAAGCTATACATATTTTTTCTATGCATAATCCATTTATGCAATCAGTATTAAAAGTTCAGCCTGTTGATTTAAAATTATGGGGAATACTATTTATAATTGCTTTAGTGTTATTAGCAGTGATGGAGATAGAAAAAATTATAAGAAAAAAATTGAAAGGAAAAAAGTGAATTCAATTGCCATAATGTGTTCCGGGGGAGATAGTTCAGGGATGAACCCAGCCATTAAAAAATTTGTAGAATATTCTTACGATAAAGGCTTGAGTCCTTATTGTATATATGATGGATTAGAAGGACTTATTGATGGAAATATTAAAAAAGCTAGCCGTAAAGATATATCGGGAATTATCCATTTAGGTGGTACGATTATAAGAACTTCTAGATCAAAAAGATTTTATGAGTATTCAAATAGGAAATTGGCATACGATAATTTAAAAAAATATAATATTAATAAGCTTATAGTTTTAGGTGGAGATGGAAGCTTTAAAGCTATGGATATTTTTTCTCAAGAGTTTGATATATCATTTGTTGGTATTCCAAGTACAATTGATAATGATATATATGGTACAGATTATTGTATAGGTGTTGATACTTCACTTAATATAATTAGAGATGCTTTAGATGATATTAGAGATACATCTTCATCGTTAAATAGAGCATTTGTAGTAGAAACAATGGGAAGAGATAGTGGTTATTTAGCACTAATCTCTGCACTTACAAGTGGTGCTGAAATGTGTATAATCCCTGAGATTGAATATGAGTTAGATTCATTAAAATTAAGATTAGAAAAAGAGATAAAAGATGGCAGAAATTATATTATAGCTGTTGTCTCTGAAGCTACAAAAGATACACAAAAAATTAAAAATTGGATTCAAGCAGATTTAAAATTTGAAGTAAGGGAAATGGTTTTAGGTCATATTCAAAGAGGTGGAAGCCCAAGTGTATATGATAGGCTAATGGCATTTGAATTTATATCTTATGCTATTGATAGATTAGATGATAGAGATATAAATGAGATTATAGTATATAAAAATGCAAAGTTTAAATTTCTTCCTATAGGTGAAGTTGTCAGTAAGGTATATCAAATAGATCCAAAACTTTTAAAACTAGTATCAAAATTAACAAGGTAGCAGAGTATGAAATATATTAAATTTTTTAATCAATTAGAGATAAATGATATACCATTAGTTGGTGGTAAAAATGCTAGTCTAGGTGAGATGTTTAATAGTTTTAAAAATTTAGATATTAATGTACCAAATGGTTTTGCAACAACCAGTGATGCTTATTGGCTTTTTTTTTCACATAATAATTTAGAAGATAAAATAGCAAATATTTTATCTGATTTAGATATATCTAATATCTCAAATTTAGAACAAAGAGGTGCCCAAATAAGGGAACTTATTTTAAGTGCTAATTTCCCATCTATTTTAAAAGACGAGATTGTAATGGCTTACAAAAAGTTATCTTTAGAGTATGAAAGAGATGATATTGATGTTGCTGTTAGATCATCAGGAACTGCTGAAGATTTACCAGATGCTTCTTTTGCTGGGCAACAAGATACATTTTTAAATGTAAAGGGATCTAATAAATTAATAGACTCTGTACGAAAATGTATAGCATCTCTTTTTACAAATAGAGCTATTAGCTATAGGCAAAGTAGGGGGTATAATCATTTAAAAGTTGCATTATCAGTTGGTGTACAGAAGATGGTGCGAAGTGATAAAGCAAGTAGTGGAATAATGTTTACAATTGATACCCAAAGTGGAAGTGAAAATCTTATTATGATAAATTCTATTTATGGTATTGGAGAAAATATTGTAAGTGGAAAAGTGACTCCAGATGAATTTTCAGTTTTTAAACCTACACTAAAGCAAAATAATTTACCTATTTTAAAACGGCAATTAGGGAATAAAAATATAAAAATGATCTATAGTCAAGATGATGCTACAGTGAATATACAAACATCAAAAGATGAGCAAGAAAGCTTTTCATTAAGTGATGATGAGGTTATAGCACTTGCAAAATATGGTCTTAAAATAGAAGAACATTATTCAAGTGTTGCAGGTTCATATAGACCAATGGATATTGAGTGGGCAAAAGATGGCGATACTCAAGAACTCTTTATCGTTCAAGCACGACCAGAAACTGTTCAATCACAAAAACTTCCAAATAATATATTAACAGAATATCAACTTTTGGATAAAGGTATTAATAAAGAAGTTTTAATTAGTGGAAAAGCTGTTGGTGAAAAGATAGGTACAGGAAAAGTTAGAATTTTACATGATTTAAGTAATGCAAATGAGTTTAAAGATGGTGAGGTTTTAGTAGCAAATATCACTGATCCTGATTGGGAACCTATTATGAAAAAAGCATCTGCTGTTGTGACAAATAAAGGTGGACGAACCTGCCATGCAGCTATTATTGCTAGAGAGATAGGAGTACCAACAATTGTAGGTACAAAAAACGCTACAAAGATTCTTAGTGATGGATTAGATGTGACTATCTCTTGCGCGCAAGGGGAAGAGGGATTTGTATATAAAAATATTTTAGATTTTGAGATCAAAGAGATAAGTTTAGAAAATTTACAAGAGACAAAAACAAAACTATTTATGAATATAGGTAATCCTCAAAATGCATTTCATTTAGCACAATTACCAAATCAAGGTGTTGGGTTAGCACGAAGTGAATTTATTATAAATAATTACATTAAAGCTCATCCAATGGCCTTAGTTGCTATGCAAAATGGTAAAAATGTAGATGATGAAGAAAAAATTAAAGACTTTATAAAAGGATATAAAGACCCAAAAACTTTTTTTGTCAAAAAGCTTGCTGAGGGAATATCGACAATAGCTGCAGCATTTTATCCAAAACCTGTAATAGTTCGTACTAGTGATTTCAAATCAAATGAATACAAACTTATGCCTGGTGGTTTGGATTTTGAGCAAGATGAAGAGAATCCAATGATTGGATTTAGGGGTGCTAGTAGATGTTATTCAAAAGAGTATAAAGAAGCATTTTTATGGGAATGTGAAGCACTTAAAATGGTAAGAGATGATATGAACTTAACAAATGTAAAAGTTATGCTCCCTTTTGTAAGAACTCCAAATGAAGGGAGAAAAGTTATTAAAATTATGAATGAAGCTGGATTATCTCAAGGGAAAAATGGATTAGAGATTTATGCAATGTGTGAAATACCTAGTAATGTAATTTTTGCAGATGAATTTTTAAAAGTATTTGATGGATATAGTATAGGTTCAAATGATTTAACACAACTTATGCTTGGAGTTGATAGGGATAGTGAACTTATATCTCATATTTTTGATGAGAGAAATGAGGCCGTGAAAAGAGTACTTAAAATGGCAATTGATGCTTGTAAAAAAGAAAATAAATATATTGGTATTTGTGGACAAGCACCTTCAGATTATCCAGAGATTACACAGTTTTTAGTCGAACATGGTATT
>CAZWLA010000022.1:0-22796 GCA_964633845.1 uncultured Arcobacteraceae bacterium
AAAGATTTAATTAATGATATGTTAACTGTACTTAATAGTTCAATAGGCAAGGATATTAATGATATTATATCTGTATTAGATAGTTATGGTAAATATGACTTTAGACCTATTGTTTTAGATGCAGATGGTGATGTAGAAGTCATTACAAATCAGTTAGGTTCCATGATTACAAAAATGTTAATTGAAAATAAAAAGAATGGACTTATCTTAAATGACTATTCTGATAGACTAATTGGAAATGCTGAAGTATTAAATACAGCATCTAATGAACAAGCAGCATCATTAGAAGAGACAGCAGCATCAATAGAAGAGATAACTTCTATAATTAGACAATCATCACAAAAAGCAGATGAAATGACAATATTAGCAGATGCTACAAAGCAATCTGCAACTACAGGTAAAAATTTAGCTAATAGAACAGTAAATGCAATGCAGGAGATAAATACTCAAACAATGGAAATTGCTGATGCAATTACTATCATTGATCAAATAGCCTTCCAAACAAATATTCTTTCACTTAATGCAGCTGTAGAAGCGGCAACAGCTGGAGAAGCAGGAAAAGGATTTGCAGTAGTTGCTGGAGAAGTAAGAAACTTAGCAGCAAGAAGTGCAGAGGCAGCTAATGAAATTAAAGCTTTAGTTGAGTCTGCAAAACAAAAAGCAAATGAGGGTAAAAATATATCAACTGAAATGATTAGTGGATATGAAGAGTTAAACTCAAATATTGCAAAAACAACATTATTGATTACAGATGTAACAAATGCTACAAGAGAGCAAATGTCTGGGATGGATCAAATAAATGATGCAGTAACTCAATTAGACAAATCAACACAAGAAAATGCAAGAATGGCATCTGAAACGAATAGTATAGCAGTAGATACAGATACAATTGCTAAAGAAGCTATATCAAATGCAGATGATAAAGAGTTTAACGGCAAAGATAATATAGATATATCTTCTGATATTAAAACATCAACTATTCAGACTCAAGCTAAAATAAATATAAATAAAGCATCTGAAATAAAGCCTATATTAAGGTCAGAAGTATCTATAGATGACAATGAAGATTCTTGGGATAGCTTTTAGAGGATATAGCAATGAATATGATGACAAAAATAACACTTTCTCCTGATACATTAAAGTTTTTAGTATCGCATGTAAAATGTGGTATAGCTATTATTAATAAAAATGGTGATTTTCTTATGTCTAATGAATATTTTTCTGATATGTTAGGATATTCACTTGCTGAGATGTTATATCAAAACTGTATTAATTTATCATCTGTTGAGTATCAACAAAAAAATAAAGAGATAATGGAAGAAGCAGATAAAACGGGATCTTATGAGGGATTAATTAAAGAATGTCATTCTAAGTATTCTGGTCTAATTTGGGTAAATATGAATATTACTAAACTTGATAATAATCAGTTTTTAATAGTTTCTAATGATATAAGTAAAGAGAGAAGATTAGAAAAAAAAGTTAATGAACAAACACTTGAATTAAAAAGTTTATTAATGACGATTAATAAGTATATGTTAGAAGATAATTTTGATAAAGTAAAGTTCAAAAATTTAATCGATAAATGTACATCTGATTATGAATATACTAAAGCTGAAATATGGAGATAAAGTATTAATTTCCAAATATTTAAAGGTTAGGAGAAATCCTAGCCTTTTTTTATGTTAAAATAGCTTTATATAAAAAAAAGGTATTTTTTAATGTTTGAAAAATTTTTAAGATTTTTTGTAAATAATGCGAGAATGAATTATGCGTTGTTTATATTGGTATTTGCTATTGGTATTTGGTCATATAATAAAACAGCTAAAGAGATATTCCCTACATTTGATCTTGATATGGTCTCTATTAAAGGAGCATATAGTGGTGCTTCTGTAAACATATTAGATAAGATGGCAGTTGCCGAAATTGAAGATGAACTTAAAAATATAGATAGTATTAATACTATGGCTACAGTAATTAGCCCAGGTAAATTTTCCATAATATTAGAACTAAAAAAAGGGGAAAATAAATACAATGAATCAGATAGAGTAAAAGATGCAATTGCTCTAGTAAAAGTGAATCTTCCATCAGATATGGATGAACCAACAGTAAGTGTTATGGCCAGATCCAAAGCACTACTTGATATTTCTCTAACATCATCTAAATATACTCTCGATGAGATGAAGCCATTGGCTACTAAGATTAAAAGTGAACTACTATCTATCAATGGTGTAAACAATATCAATATTTATGGTGATTCCGATAAATACTATGACGTAACAATTGATGATAAACGATTAGAAGCACTAAATCTAAATAAAGAAGAAGTGTTTAATACCATCTCTACACTATCATATATTTTCCCTGTAGGTAAAATAGAAGGGAAAAGTAAGCATTATTATATCTCAACCTTTAATGGTGCAAAAACTGCACAAGAGTTTGCTAATACACTTATAAAAGTAGGTGATGCAACTGTATATTTAAGTGATATTGCATTTATATCTAAAAAGTATGAAGATTCTTCAACGCTATATTCATTTAATGGGAAAAATGCCCTATCACTTGCAGTTGAGCAAAGTGATAGGGCAGACGCATTAGCTATTACAAAAGCTATCAAAAAGATACTCCCAAAATTAAATAAACAAAATCCTGAGATTAAGATCACTATTGCTGATGATAATAGTGAGAAGATTAAAGATAGACTTAATATTGTAGTATCAAATATTTTATTAGGAATTATTTTAATCACAATTCTTGTTATGATTTTAATTAATTTTAGGATGTCATTTATTATTGCTATTGGTATCCCTACATCATTTGTAATTGCGGCTATTTATATGTATCTATCAGGATATACAATCAATATGATTTCACTAGTTGGAGTGCTGATTGCTATTGGTATTGTGGTTGATGACGCTATTGTTGTTAGTGAAAATATCCAGCAGTATATAGAAGAGGGTCATGAACCAAAAGAAGCAGCAATTTTAGGTGCAAAAGAGATGGTAAAACCTGTAACAATTGCATCGATTACAACGCTATTTTCATTTTTACCTATTTTGATGATAAGTGGTACCATGGGAGAGGTAATTAAGCTTATCCCTATCGCACTTTCAGCTCTTGTAGTAGCTTCTCTTATTGAATCGTTTATCTTCTTACCAATTCATGCGGCACATACACTTAAAAATGGTGCAAAAGTTACTTCATGGGAAAGAGCAAATAAAGTCTATAGTGCTATTATACATTTTTTTATGAATTATAGGAAAACATTTTTAGTTATATTTATAGTCTTAGTTCCTCTTGCAACACTATACCAAATAAAAAGCTCAAAGTTCCAGATGTTTCCAAAATTTGATTCTACAGATGTAAAAATAACAATAAAAGCAAATGAAAATACTTCACTTGAAGAATCATTTGCTATTGTTCAGTCTATTGAAAAAGATCTTATGGCTAATCAGGATAAGTTCTTTATTAAAAGTATCGATTCTGTAACTGGATATAGAAGAGACAATGCAAATAATAGTGAAAGACTACCATATGTTATGTATATGACTTTAGAGCTTCAAAAACTAAAAGATGCAAATTTTTTAGATAAATATGTGACACCATATTTGAGTTTCTATTATGATAAAGAGAATCGTACAAGAACTTTAAAATCACGACAGATAGCAAAAAAATTAACAAAATTTTTAGAGAAAAAACAATATAAAAATAAATTTAATCTTAGTGAAATAAATGTGGTGCAAAAGAAGGTTGGACCTATTAAAACTGATATTAAAATAGGTCTTAGCTCAAAGGATAATAGTAAGGTCATTGCTGCTGTTGAGATGCTAGAAAAAGAGTTAAAACAAATAGATGGTACAAGAAATATTGCAAACTCTTTGAAGTTTGGTATTGATGAGATTAAACTAAAAGTAAACTTTTATGGAGCTCAGTTAGGAGTAACTGAAAGCTATCTGGGGTCATATCTATCCAATATGTATCTACTTAAGAAAAAGTCAGTGGCTCTTGATAGTACGCAGATGTTAGATATTAAGATACAAAGTTTACATAAAGATGACTATCAAAGTTTTAAAAACTTAGAAGTACCTCTAAAAGATGGAACATATATAGCATTGCATCAAATAGCTGATTTTGAGATTATTAAAGGGTTTGAACAACTTATCAAAGATGATGCTCAGAAAAATTTCTATGTGACATCAAATGTTGATCCAGATATTTTAACAGCAACTGAAGTTAGTGACAAACTTCAAGCAACATTAGAAAAAATTAAGCAAAGTGGAGTACAGCTAACATTTAAAGGGGAAGCAGAGAAGAAAAAAGAGCTAAAGCGAGATATGATGCTTGCTTCCTCTTTAGCAATAGTTTTAATTATGCTATCTATGCTGTATTTGTTTAACTCATTTAGAGAGACATTTATTTTGATGAGTGTAATACCATTTTCACTTCTTGGAGTACTTTTAGGGCATCAAATTATGGGACTAAACTTATCTATGCCTTCAATTATTGGAGCACTTGGACTAGCTGGAGTTGTTATTAATGATGGTATTATTATGATGACATATCTAAAAAAAGCAAAAACAGTTGAAGATGTATTTATAAGAGCTCAAAAAAGATTTAGACCAATTATTCTTACTACAGTCACGACACTTATTGGTATGAGTTCACTTATCTTCTTCCCAACAGGTCAAGCAGTTATTTTCCAACCAATTGCTATTGGTTTAGGATTTGGACTTCTATGGGGAACGATACTAAATCTTATCTATCTACCAGTACTGTATACATTTGCTAGAAGGTTAAAATAGTAATATTTAATTAAGTCCAATTGTAATTGGACTTGGCATTTTGTATGGAGTAATTATTAATCTTATTTATCTTACTGTATCATATAAATTTATATAAACTTAAATAAATATAAGTATAAATAACTATATATAATTATATAATTATTTATATTAATCTTAAAAGCCTTTACTTATAGGCTTTATATGTTTTTTAGCTTTATACTTTATAATTACTTATTATTACTATAAATAAATCTTTCTTATACTTAATAAATATTTAAGCTTATTAGTGTCAGAATTGTGTCGTTCAAATAATAAGAAAAAGGAATAATATGACTAGAAGAGATTTAATGAAAGTAGCTGGTATTACAGCTGCATCAGCTGTAGTGACAGGATGTACTGCAAACCAAGGTGTAACGGCTCCAGAAGCTGCTGCTGCAAGTGCTAAAACGCTAATGCCAAAATCAAGTGGTAAAAGAGTTGTTATTATTGGTGGTGGTTATGGTGGATTAACTGCTGCTAAATATATAAGAAAAGGTGATAAGACTACTGAGGTTGTTGTTTTAGAGAAAAAAGATATCTTTATGTCATGCCCATTTTCAAATACTTTATTAGGTGGTATGGAAGGTGTGACTTTAGATACATTAACTCATGATCTATATTCAGGTGCTCAAGCACATGGATACCATATGATTCAAACTGAAGTAACTGCTATTAATAGAGGTTCTAAAGTTGTAACAACTTCAAAAGGTACAATTGATTATGATATTTTAGTAATGGCACCAGGTATTGCTTATAATTATGAAGGTCAATTTAAAGGTTGGGATGCAAATAAAATTGCTGATATTCAACAAAATGCACCTGCGGCACTTATGCCAGGTAGTGAGCATTTAGCACTTAAGAGACAGCTTGAAAATATGGATGATGGGGATGTAATTATCACTAAACCAGCTGGTAAATATAGATGTCCACCTGCACCATTTGAAAGAGCTTGTATGATTGCATCTTATATGGAAAAAGAGGGTATTAATGGTAAAGTTATTATCCTTAATGAAACTAAAGGTGTTGCTAAAGGTGCAGCATTTAAAGAAGCATGGAAAGAATTATATGGAAAAAGAATTATCCATATGGAAAACTGTGTTATCAATGATGTTGATATGGCTAAAAAAGAGATTCACTTTACTCAAACAGATAGCTTTGGTGCAGAAAAGAAATCTCATAAGTTCCAAGTACTTAACTTAATTCCTCACAATAAATCTAACCCTGTAGTTGAGATGTCAGGTGTTGAAACTGCAACAGGATTTGGAAAAGTAGTGATGAATGGTTGTTCATTCCAAACTAAATCAGATAAAAATGTATACGCTGTAGGTGATGTTGTTGCTCATGCTATTCCACCATCAGGTCAAACTGCAAACTGGGCTGCTAAACAAGCTGCTGAAGAGATTGTAGCACAATTAAATGGTAAAACTCATACACTTGGTGTAAAAGCTAAGAAAGTAAATGCAGGAAATGTATGTTATTCAATGGTTGGTGACAATCCAGAATCAGCAATTATGGTAACACATGATTTTGCTTGGAATGGTACAGTTATCAAAGGTAAAGGTAATGTTCCAAAGCCAAAAGATGGTAATGGTAAATTTAGATCTAAAAATGTAGCAAAAGCTACAAGAGAATGGTATAGAGGTATCGTTAGCGATATGTTTGCATAATCATAATAGATTAATCGAAAGTATCAAAAGAGGGGTTATTGTATACCCCTCTTTTTTAGTTTAAAAATATACAAGGAAAATATATGGAAAGAAGAGATTTTTTTAAAGTAGTTACATCTAGTGCTGCTGTCGTTGCGATTAGTCCATCATTAATATCAACTACACTATATGCACACGATGGAAGACTTTATAATAGTTATGAGAAAGTTCAGCTTACTGATAAAGATGGTAATCCGTTAAAAGCTAGTTCTTTAAAAGAGGAGGAAAATTATGTATTTAATTATCCTTATGTTGGTACACCTGCAATGTTATTAAACTTACCAGATACATGTAAAGAACCTGTATCATTAAAATCTGCAGATGGTGAAGAATATGTATGGAATGAAGGTAGTGGAAAAAATAAAACAATTGTAGCTTATATGGCAATTTGTACACATTCATTAACTCATCCAAATAAAAGTGAAAGTTTTTTCTCTTACCTAAAAAAAGGTGGCAAAACTATGGCTTGTCAAGATAGTGGTATAATTGTATGTTCATCGCACTTATCTGCATTTGAACCAAAATGTGGTGCTAAAAATATAGCTGGTCCTGCCGATCAACCATTAGCTGCTATAGTACTTGAACACAATCAAGAAGATGATACTCTTTTTGCTGTTGGTGTATTAGGTGCAGATAAATACCACGAATACTTTAAAGCATTTAGAACAGAGATGAAAAAAGAGTGGGGCGGTAGAAGAAAAGCTAAGAAAAAAGTTAAAAATTCTGCTGTAGTGTCAAAATTGACTGAATATACAAAAGAAGTTATTCAATACTAAAAGGAAAAAAATGAAAAAAGTTATATTATTAATTACTATACTATTTAGTTTGAATCTATTTGCTGAGTCAGCGGAAGATAAGATGGAACGTAAAATGGATATGCAAACTGTATCTGTTGGACTTGAATTGATACAAAAAGGTATCTTATCTAATAATACATCATTAACAAAAACAGGTATTATGATGCTAAAAAAAGGTCAACAAAAGATGATGGAAACTCATGGTGAGGATTTGAAACAATATTTACCAAGCAAGACAGCATTTGCATACAAATTTGCTAAAGCATCAGCTAAAAGAATTAGTGACTATACTGAAGAAATAAATGAAGATATAAAAAATAGTAAAGACTACTCAAGAATATCTGCTGCATATATGCATATTATGAATGAATGTGCAGGATGTCATCTAAAAATTAGAAAGTAGTAATCTTTCTAAACTTTCAAAAGGGGTTTTCTCCCCTTTTCTTTAATTTAAAGCTTGAAGTTCTGCTTCAACTTTTTCTAACTTTTGCTTAGCAGCTTCTAAACCTTTTTTATTAGTTTCAATCACTTCTGGCTTTGCATTTGTAACAAACTTTTCATTTGAAAGCATACCATTTAGTTTGTTTACCTCTTTTTCTAGCTTCTCTTTTTGTTTAGTAAGCTTAGAGATAATTGGCGTCATATCAATCTCACCAGTAGGTAAATATACTTCAAGGTTATCAGATACATCAGTGATTGAATTATCAACTTTAGCATCTACAAATTCTATACTTTCAACTTTTGCAAGTTTCTCAATAAATGGTTTTGCTATATCAGTAGCCATTGGTTTATTCATTTTTATATAAGCTTTAGAAATTTTACTATTACCCATATCAATAATTACTTTTGCACGTCTAAGTGCTGTAATAGCTTCTTCAATAATAGCAAACATATCTTCCATCTCTTGGTTTTGAGGTATCTCTTTAGGGAATGAGTTTATCATTAAAGACTCACTATTATCTATTGATGTACCTGAAAGCTTGTGGTATAGGTTATCTGCAATAAATGGCATAAATGGAGACACCATCTTTAGTGTCTCTTTAAAAATTGCACCTAGTTCTACTATAGATTCTTTTGAAGCTTTTGAATACTCAATACCCCAATCACAATATTCATTCCATACAAAATTATAAAGAGATTTTGCTGCTTCATCAAACTTGTAAGTATCAATAGCAGTTCTAATGTCATTCACTGCATGCGACAATCTACTTTGCATATAAAGACCAAGAGGAGTTTTAACTTCACAGTCTTTTAGATCTGGGAATTTATCTACATTAAGTTGCAAGAAGTTTGATGCATTATATAGCTTATTTGTAAAGTTTCTAAATTGTTCTAGATTTTTTTCACCAAGTTTTATATCTCTACCTTGAACTGCTAAGAAAGCTAGTGTAAATCTAATAATATCAGCAGAATGTTCCTCAACCATATCAAGTGGATCAATTACATTTCCTTTTGACTTTGACATTTTAGCACCATGCTCATCTCTTACAAGGGCATGCATATAGATATCTTTAAATGGTAATTCACCCATAAAATGATCACCCATCATCATCATTCTAGCTACCCAGAAGAACATAATATCAAATCCAGTAATAAGAAGTGAGTTTGGATAGAAGTCTTTCATATCTTGTACTTCATCATATAGCTCTGAAAGCTTTCCATTATTTCCCCAACCAAGTGGTGACATAGCCCAAAGTGCAGAAGAGAACCAAGTATCTAGTACATCTGGATCTTGCGTTAGGTTTTTACTTGAACATTTTGGACAACACTCAGGTTCATCGGCTTTATCTGCCCATTGATGATTACAGTCATTACAATTAAATACAGGTATTCTATGTCCCCACCAAAGTTGTCTAGAGATACACCAAGGTCTTAGCTCATCCATCCAAGCTGTATATGAGTTGATCCAGTGTTGTGGATGGAAGTTGTTGTGTGCTTTTGTTTTATCAATTGAACTTTGTGCAACTTTTTCAGATAAGAACCATTGATCAGATATAAATGGCTCAACAATATTTTTACATCTATAACAGTGCCCTACTTGGTGTATATGCTCTTCAATTTTTACAATATGTCCAGCATTTTCAAGTGCTTTTACGATTACTGGTCTAGCTTCAAGTCTTTCAAGCCCTGCAAATTCTCCACAGTAGTCATTTAAAATACCTTTTTCATTAAATACTTTAATAAACTCTAAATTATGTCTTTTTCCAACTTCGTAGTCATTTTGGTCATGTGCTGGAGTTACTTTTACTACACCTGTTCCAAATTCCATATCAACATGAGAATCTGTAATAACTTTGATAGTTCTAGAAGTCAGGGGTAGTTGTACCTCTTTTCCTATAATATTTGTATATCTTTCATCATCTGGATGTACCATGATAGCTGTATCACCAAAGTATGTTTCAGGTCTAGTTGTTGCAACTTCTAATTGTCCACTACCATCTGCAAATTTATAAATCATAGTATAAAATTTACCATTTACCTCTTCATGCTCAACTTCAATATCTGATAAGGCACCATCATGTGTACACCAGTTTACCATGTAGTTGTTTTGAGTGATGTATCCATCATTGTATAAAGATACAAAAGCCTCTTTTACTGCTTCATGTAGACCAGAATCTAGTGTAAATCTTTCTCTTTTCCAAGCGGGTGTAACACCGAGCTTTCTCATCTGATGAACTATATTTCCACCTGAAGTTTCTTTTTGCAGCCAAGCTCGTTCAAGAAATTTTTCTCTTCCTAGTTCTTCTTTTGTAGTACCTTCAGATAAAAGTTGCTTTTCTACAATATTTTGTGTAGCAATACCAGCATGATCTGTTCCTGGTTGCCATAGAGTTTTAAATCCATCCATTCTTTTGTATCTGGTGATAATATCTTGAAGTGTGAATGTAAGTGCATGACCAATATGTAAACTCCCTGTTACATTTGGTGGTGGCATCATGATTGAGAAGTCCTTCCCCTCTTCTTGAATTGACTTATTCCCATCAATTTCAAAATAGCCTCTATCTTCACATAGTTTGTAGTATTTATCTTCTACTTCTTTTGGATTGTATTTATTACTCATAAGCTTTTAGTCCCTTATTATTTATATGACGCGATTATATCTAATAATTACTATAAAATAATTTATACAAGAAATTGTAAAGTTAAAATAACTTTTAGATAAAATATACACTATAAGTTAAAAGGAATTTTATGAGTATTGAACAATCTTTATTAGATAGAAGTGGAAGTAAATGTGAGCTTTGTGGTTCACAAGAAAATTTATGTGAGTATATAGTTTCACCAAAAGATGAGAAGATATTAGTTTGTAGTACTTGCAATGAACAATTAGAAGATAATAGTAAGTTAGATGAAACGCATATGTATTGTCTTAATGATGCGATGTGGAGTGAAGTAGATGCTGTTAAAGTTGTAGCTTATAGAATTTTCTCAATAATGAAAAATCAAGATATGCTTGATATGATGTATCTTGAAGATGATGTAAAAGATTGGGCAATTGCTGGACTTCCAGAAGAACCAGATGAAGATGCACTAGTATACAGAGATTCAAATGGTGTAATCATAAATGCAGGTGATACTGTAGTAATCATCAAAGATTTACCTGTAAAAGGTGCTGGTTTCACAGCTAAGCAAGGAGTTGCAGTTAGAAATGTTGGATTAGTACATGGTGATAATACTCATATCGAAGGTAGAGTTAATGGGGTAAGAATACAGCTTAAAACTTGTTTTCTTAAAAAACAATAGGTTAATTTAATGGTAGAAGTTTTAATATTTGTAGCTGGTATTGTCTTGGGAATTAGTATCGCTTGGTATATATTAAAAACAAAATTTAATATCCAAACAAATTCTATTTTAAATGAATCAAATATTAAACTTCTGTCTTTACAAAACCAATTAGACTTACAAACTACATCAAAAGATCAAATGAAACAAGAATTTGAAAATCTTGCAAATAAAATTTTTGAGCAAAATACCAAAAAATCAAATGATAATTTATCATTGGTTTTAACTCCATTTAAAGATCAATTAAAATCTTTTGGATCAAGAGTTGATGAAATTTATAATGATGAGACAAAACAAAGATCATCATTACTCACAGAGATAAAGAACTTAAAAGAGTTAAATAATCAAATAAGTTCTGATGCAGTAAATCTTACAAAAGCATTAAAGGGTGAAAATAAAACTCAAGGTGATTGGGGTGAGATGGTACTATCTAAAATTCTTGAGCAAACTGGTCTTAGAGAGGGTATAGAATATGAAACTCAAGGTAGTTATACATCTGATGATGGTAAAAGATTACGACCAGATGTAGTTTTACACCTACCAGAAGATAAAGATATTATTATCGATTCAAAAGTATCCTTAGTATCATATTTAAACTATACAAATGCATCAAATTCAGAAGACAAAGAGAAAGCTACTAAAGAATTAGTTAAATCTTTAACTGCACATATTAAAGATCTTAGTAATAAAAGATATGATGATATAGAGCAAATTAAAACACTTGATTTTGTATTGATGTTTATCCCTGTTGAAGCTGCATTTACACTAGCTGCTTCAAGTGATCCAAAACTATTTAAAACAGCATTTGAATCTAATATAATGCTTGTATCACCATCTACGTTATTTGTGACATTAAGAACTATTGAAAACATATGGAGATACGAGCATCAAAGTAACAATGCACAATTGATTTCTAAAAAAGCTGCAGCTTTATATGATAAGTTTGCTGGATTTGTAAAAGATATGGATAATATAGGTACTCATATAACTAGAACACAAAAAGCATATGATGATGCTACAAATAAGTTATCTAGTGGAAAAGGTAATCTTCTAAGACAAAGTGAACAATTTTTAGATCTTGGAGTCAAACCAAAGAATAAAATTAAAACTAAAATGATTGAATCAGATAATGAAAGGTAAGTATGAATTTAGATAAACTTATTGAAGGTAATAAAAAATTTAGAAAAGCAGCATTTACAAAACATAAAGAAGATTTTGATTCATTAGTAAAATATGGTCAAAAACCAAAAATACTTTTTATAGGATGTAGTGACAGTAGAGTTGTACCTGATCTATTTTTGGATAGTGATCCTGGTGAGATGTTTATTCTTAGAAATGTAGGAAACTTTGTACCACCATATACTCTTGATGATAATGCATTTCATGGTTGTAGTGCGGTAATAGAATATGCAGTATCTGTATTAAAAGTTGAGGATATTATTGTATGTGGACATAGTCATTGTGGTGCATGTGAATCACTTTATGATGATTCTATTAAATTAAATAAAGAATTAATTCATGTAGCAAAATGGCTTTCTCTTGGCCAAAAAGCTAAAGAGTATGCTATTGAACAACTTCAAAAAACTGGTAACCAAGAAGATTTAGCACAAATTACAGAAAAAATGTCTGTAAAATATCAGCTTGAAAATTTAATGACATTTCCCGCTATTAAAAAAAGAGTAGATGATGGAAGTTTAACACTTAATGGGTGGTATTACAAAATTGAGGATGGTACAATCGAGATGTACAATCCAGAAGCAGACACATTTGTGTGTCCACTATAAGCTTAGGCTTTTTGGAACTGCTTTATAGTTTCTTCACTAAGTAACTTATCTGACCAATTAGTTCCAAATGGTATTAAAGATGCTATAAAAAGTTTTATAGTAAAACTCATTTTAAATTTATATTCATCATGAGCTGCTGCTAAAAGAAACATAAACGCAATAAATAAAAATCCATGGATTGAACCCATCACTTTTGTAGCTACTGCTATCCCAAATACATATTTTAGTGGCATTGCTATAAATAAAAGTACAAGATATGAAATACCTTCCATAAAGTTAATTGTTTTAAATTTTTCTAATGCTGTTTTATTTTTCATCATATTCTATTTCCTCTTCATTATATTCTATTTCGTTGTCATACATTACTACTGTTCCATCATCATCTACATAAGAATGGTCTTTACCTACATTTGGTCCAAGTGTTTCATATACAGGTACATAATCATCATCTGGTTCAATTTGATCTTTCTTCCCACGAGCAATAATATGTATAGGTGTACCCTCAAAGTTTAGTGCACCTCTTAAAAAGTTGATTAAGTATCTTTTGTAAGAGAAGTGAAGTAATCGAGGTTTATTCATAACCAAAGCAAAAGTTGGTGGAGCTGATTTAAATTGTGTTGAGAAATAGATTCTTAATCTATTTCCAGCAGGAGATGGTAATGCATGTCTCATAACACCTGTACTTATTATATCATTTATTTTTGATGTAGGAATTCTTTGGTTGAAGTTATCATATATCTCAATTAACTTATCTTGAAGTTTATCAATACTTCTTCCTGTCTTTGCAGAAACTACAACAATTGGAGCATAGTAAAGAAATTTAAATTTTCCTCTAATCTCTTCAATTAGTTTTTTGTATGGATTTAAGTGTTCATCCCATTTGTTTACAACAATAATAGTTCCTAATGCAAACTTATCTACAAGTCCTGCTATTTTCTCATCTTGATCTGTAATAGGCTTACTTCCATCTATCACTACTAATGCAAGATTTGCTTGAGCTAGCATATCGTTTGTCCTCATTAATGCATATTTTTCAATACCATCAATCTTCCCACGTCTTCTTAGCCCTGCTGTATCTACAAATGTGATTTTTCTATCTTTGTATTCAAAAGTTTCATCTACAGGGTCGATAGTAGTTCCTGCAACTTCACTTACAACTGATCTTTCCTCTCCTACAAGTGCATTTAGAATTGAGCTTTTTCCAACATTTACTTTACCAATAATTGCAACTTTTAGATGATTGTCAGCTGCTTTATTTTTCTCTTGCTGTTCATCTTCCAAATCTTCATCAATTAGACTATCTTCAAGTGATAAATCTGAGTCATCTAGTACAACAGTATTTGCTTCAAGATTAGCTGGTAGTTCATCATATATCCACTCAAATAATCTTTTTATGCCTCTATTGTGTGATACTGATATACCAAATAGATCAGATTCATCTATACCAAACTGATAAAAATCCCAAAGCATCTCTTTTTCTTTATCGTTATCAATTTTATTAACTACAAGTGCTAGTTGTTTTCCTAGTGCTTGAAGTTCATAAAAAAGTTCTTTATCTCTATCATCAGGTATTTTTTTACCGTCTACCATAAAGAGAACTATATCAGCTTCTTTTGCTGTTTGGATAGCTTTTCTTTTTACATTTTTAAATATTTTGTATTCACTACCATCTTCCATAATCTCATTTTTGGAATTACTAACACCACCAGTATCAAGCATCAATGCTTTACGGTCAAGTATTTCTGCTTCATGTCTTCTAACATCTCTAGTAGTACCAGAAATGTCACTTACAATAGCAATTTTCTTTTTTGCTATTCTATTAAATAGAGAGCTTTTTCCAACATTTGGTTGTCCAATTAGTGCAATTTTTTTCAATTTAGTTTACTTCTTTTTTATTTTCAATATATAGTGATTGAGAAGGGAATGCAAAATTAGCATTGTTTTTCTCAATAATCTCCATAATCTTTAGATTTGTATTTTCTTTAACAGCCATATATTCACCCCATACAGTTGTATTTGTAAAATAATAGCAGAATATATTTAGGCTACTATTATCAAATTCTGTAAAATATATGTATATTGTATCTTGATGTATATCTTTATGACTTGATAGCATCTCTTTTATTTGGGATACAATTACTTGTATAGTTTTGGCATCTGTATCATATGTAAGACCTAATTTCATCTTAATTCTTCTTTTTCCCATTTGGGACCAATTAATAATAGCGCTATTTGCTAATACAGCATTTGGTACAGTTACTAATGCTTGAGCGAAAGTTCTTATTTTTGTACTTCTAATGTCTATATGCTCAATAGTACCTTCAACATCAGGTGTCTTAATCCAGTCACCAACTTTGAAAGGCTTATCTGTAAAGATTACAAATGATCCAAATAGGTTTGCTACTGTATCTTTTGCAGCAAGAGCAAATGCCATACCAAGAAGTCCAAGTGAAGCTATAAATCCTGTGACATTATATCCCCACTCTTGCAAGATTGAAACACCACCAATTACAAGAATAAGAATTTTAATTATCTTAATTACAAGTTTTTCTAAGCTACTTTGCTCTTTGTCTATGATTTGATATAGCGGTAAAATTAATTTATGTGCTGCCCATATTACAGCAAAAATAAATATTGACCTAATCATAGTATTAATTGTTGAAACTAGGTCACTTGGAATATCTATAAAGTTTTTGGATATAAAAAGTATTAACCCAAACAAAGCTAAAAATATAGGTTTTTGAATAAGTGTTAAATTAATTTTTTCTTTCATAAACGCGATTGTAACATAATTTTGGTAATATACTCATATGACAAACCATAATGATCTAAAACTTGCAATTAAATATATGCTATTCTCCTCATTTCTTTTTGCTTTTACTGGTGCATTTGCAAAGATATTAAGTGCTTATATGAGCTCTGTAGAAGTAGTATTTTTTAGAAATATTACAGGAGTTATTATTATTCTTTTTGCAATATATAAGTCACCATTAAAACAAAAAGGCGGTAGGCCATTATTGCTTTTTATGCGTGGTTTTATAGGCTTTTCGGCACTTCTGATGTATTTTTATAATATTGCTCATATCCCTTTGGCTGAAGCTCAAACATTTAATAAAATATCACCAATATTTACTGCAATATTTTCATATATAATACTAAATGAAAAACTTTCACGATTAGCTTGGGTAGGAGTATTCGTTGGATTTATAGGTGTTCTATTTATTACAGGATTTGATGTAACATCTTTGAGTAAAACAGATTGGCTTGGAATATTAAGTGGAGTTGGTGCTGGTCTAGCATATACATCTATTCGAGAACTTAGAAAATATTATGATAATAGAGCTATTGTATTATCATTTATGATTGTAGGTACTATTGGCCCAATCATACTTATGATTCTTGGTGAATTTTATATCAATAATAGTTTAGACTGGATTGTTGCTAAGTTCGTGATGCCACAAGGTATAGTATGGTTATATATCTTAGGGCTTGGTATATTTGCTACACTATCACAATGGTACATGACAAAAGCATATTCCATGGCTGCTGGAGGCTTAGTAGGTACCATAAGTTATAGTAATATTATCTTTTCAATTATATTAGGTATGATACTTGGTGATCTGTTTCCTACATTTATGGTAATAATAGGTATAATGTTAGTAATTTTAAGTGGAGTTTTAGTAGCACTAAGACCGCGGACTTAATGAGGAGATAGAATGAATTTTGATAAGGTAGTAGCAGGGTTTTTTATCATATTTGCCATGACTCTTAATTTTGGTTTCTTTTACGGAGATATATCAAATATAGAGTTGCATAGTAAATATGAACTATTTGCTGCGATTGTAATTAATATTATTGCTACAGTACTAAAACTTGGAGACAGAACTCAGATGGGATCAGTATTGTTAGCTACATCATTAGTGGCTGTAATTCAACTTATTATTGCTGCATCGGTATGGGCAATTGCAGGATATAATGTAGAATTATCTACAGAAACTACAGCTGTGATTATATCATTAAGTGGTGGAGCATTATTAGCTAATATTACATCAGTGATACTATATATTGGTGAAACAGTTAAGTCTAAGAGATAATAATTTATGAGAAATAGTGCGCTTTGGATTGTGCTGCAAAAGATGCGAATACCATTTTTGGTTATTGTTGCATCTTATACTATATCAATTACTGGATTACTATTAATTAATGGTGTAGATGACACTGGAAACTTATATCAAATGTCAATATTTGATGCTTTTTATTTTGTGACATATACTGCAACCACAATTGGATTTGGTGAGACACCATATGAGTTTACTTATTCACAAAGGATGTGGGTAAGTGCAATGATATATATATCTGTAATTTCTTGGTTTTATGCAATAGGTACGCTTGTATCGCTTCTTCAGGATAAAGTTTTTTTAGCACAGATTGCTCAAGGTAGATTTAAAAGACAGGTTGAATCTTTACGGGAGCCATTTGTAATTATTCTTGGTTTTAATTATACTACTAGTGAGATTATTAAAATAATTAATGAGACAGACAATAGGGTAGTAGTGATTGAACAAGATCAAGCAAAAGTAGATGCATTGATACTTGAAAACTATACTCCACATATTCCAGTATTGAAAGCAAATTCTTATGATGCTCAGACTTTAGAGCTTGCTGGTATTAAATCAATATTTTGTAAATCAGTTGTAGCACTTTATAAAAGTGATGAATTAAATCTTAGAGTAGCATTAGCAGTTAAGATGCTTAATCCAAATGTTGTATTAGCAGTAAAATCAACGACTCAAAATCATACAGCAAATTTAAAAGATTTAGGTGTAGAGATTGTTGAAAATCCATTTAAAATAATTGCTTCACATATTAATTTGGCCTTAAATGCTCCAAATATTCTAAAGCTAGAAAGGTGGATATATAAAATAGGTAAATTAAATGATCCATTACCTACATTGCCACATGGAAAATATATAATATCTGGTTTTGGAAGAATGGGTCAAGCAATACATAATATATTTGATAAACATAATATTGAATGTGAGGTTATAGAGATTGATAAAAATGTTAGTAAATCAGATATTGATTCTATTAATTTAAAATTACATTATGGCAATAGTGACGATAAGGATATGTTAAAAGTAGCAGATATTGATAAATGTGTTGCTATCATAGCTGGTACAAATGATGATACAGTTAATATATCTATATTAAAAACAGCAAAAAAATTAAATCCAGATATTATTACAATTGCTAGAGAAAACCATATAGAGGATTTTTCAATCTTTGAAAATGCCAATATAGATCATATTTTTATGCCTGGAAAAATATTGATAAATAAAACAACCAATGCTTTAATTAAACCATCTGCCGATAAATTTATCCGACATCTATCAAAAAAAGATGAGCAGTGGGGTGCTAAACTTGTAAAGAAATTGGTGCAAACAATTGATGAAAGCCCACAACTTCATGTGTTACATATCACAAAAGAACAATCACCCGCAATATATGAAGAGATGATTGTAAATAAAATAGATATTCGACTTGATACTTTTAAAAGTTCATTAAGAAATAGGGCATTATCTAATAATATAGTACCATTAATGATTTATAATAGTAAAAATAAAAAAGAAATAATACTGCCATCGTGGGGAGAAATATTAAAAAAAGATGATAAAATACTCTTTGCATGTGATGGATACGCAATAGATGAGATAGAATATATAGCACAAAATATTTATGAGCTTCATTATGTATTAACTGGTGAAGAACGAAGTTTAATGAAATTAAAAAGTTAGGAGAAAGTATGATATTACTTACAGGACCATGTGTAATTGAAAGTCGTGACAATGTTATGAAAATTGCAGAGGAATTAAAATGTTTTCATGAAGATGAAAGAATAGACTTTTATTTTAAAGCGAGTTTTGATAAAGCAAATAGAACATCATTAGATAGTTTTAGAGGACCAGGCTTGGATGAAGGTTTAAAAATACTTCAAGAAGTAAAGGATACTTTTGGATATAAGCTTGTAACGGATGTACATGAGTCATGTCAAGTAGCACCAGCAGCTCAAGTTGTAGATGTAGTTCAAATTCCTGCATTTTTATGTAGACAGACTGATTTATTAGTTGCTGCTGGTAAAACAAATGCTGCTGTGAATATTAAAAAAGGTCAGTTTTTAGCAGCTGCTTCTATGGAGCATCCAATAAAAAAAGTACTTAAAACTAGGGGTGTTGATGATCTTAATTATCAAACATCAAAAGATAATAAAGTATGGCTTTGTGAAAGAGGAAATGTATTTGGTTATGGATCTTTGATTGTTGATATGAAAAACCTTATTGCTATGAGAGAATTTGCTCCTGTTGTATTTGATGCTACACATTCTGCTCAGGTGCCGAGTACGGGTGCTACAACTGGTGGAAATAGTGCAGTTGTACCTAGTTTAGCTAAAGCTGCTGCTGCAGTTGGAGTAGATGGATTCTTTTTTGAGACACATTTTGATCCAAGTATTGCACTTAGTGATGGACCAAATATGCTTACAATTGAAGATCTTAAAACTACAGTAGAAGATATATTTAAAATTCAAGATGTTTTAGGGTATAATCACTAAAATTTATTAAAATAAATAAGAAAGAGGAAATAAAAGATGAAAATTATTGAAGGACAAATGAGATTAAATGGTAATGAAAAAGTTGCTATTATAAATGGACGATTTAATCATATTATTACAGATAGATTAGTAGAAGGTGCACAAGATGCATTTAGAAGACATGGTGGGAATGAAGATAACTTAGATTTAATCTTAGTGCCAGGAGCATTTGAAATTCCATTTGCACTTACTAAAGCTTTAGAATCAGGTAAATATGATGCAATTTGTTGTGTTGGTGCGGTAATTAGGGGAGCAACTCCACATTTTGATTACATCTCTGCGGAAGCTACAAAAGGTATTGCTACAGCAACTATGAAGCATGGAATCCCTGTATCAAATGGTGTTTTAACTACTGACACTATTGAGCAATCAATTGAGAGAGCTGGTAGTAAAGTTGGAAATAAAGGTGCAGAAGCTATGACTACAATTATAGAGATGTTAGATCTTTATAATGAAATGGCAAAATAATATATGGCAACTAGAACACAAGCTAGAGAATCAGTAATAGGACTTCTTTATGCTTATGATCTTGGAAATGAAGCTATTGCTTCACATTCTGAAGTTATTTTAGAAGATAAAAAGATCAGAAACAAACAAAAAGAGTTTGCATTAGGACTTTTTAATGGTGTAATAACAAATCTTGAAGCATGTGATGAGCAGATTATGGCAAATCTAGCAAAAAGAGGCATAGAAGATCTTGGAGCAGTAGAGAAAGCTATATTAAGGCTTGCTACTTATGAGATTATGTTTACAACTTTAGATAAGCCAATTATTATCAATGAAGCTATTGAGCTGACAAAAAGATTAGCAAGTGATAATGCACCAAAATTTATCAATGGCTTATTAGATAAGGTAAATAGATAAATGAGATTATGTGTTGCTTTAGACCTGCCAAGTGCAAAAGAAAATTTAGAATTAGCTGCAAAAATCAAAGATTATGATGTATGGTTAAAAGTTGGATTTAGAGCATATATTAGAGATGGTAAAGAGTTTTTAAGTAGTTTAAAGCAGATCAATCCAAACTTTAAAATATTTTTGGATCTTAAGCTATACGATATACCAAATACTATGGCAGATGCTGCACAAGAGATTAGTAAACTTGGTATTGATATGTTTAATGTACATGCTAGTGCTGGTAAAGTTGCAATGACTACAGTGATGGAAAGAATTAAGAATATCTCTAGTCGTCCTTTAGTTTTAGCAGTAACTGCTCTTACTAGCTTTGAAAATGAAAATTTTAAAGAAATTTATGGGCAAGATATAGATACAAAAGCAACACAATTTGCTAAAGATACTTGCGATGCAGGACTTGATGGTGTAGTTTGTTCTGCATTTGAAAGTAAAGCTATAAAAGATAATACAAATTTAGATTTTATCACTTTAACTCCAGGAATCAGACCATTTGGGGAAGATGCAGGTGATCAAAAAAGAGTAGCAGATATAAATTTAGCTCAAAAAGAACTTGTAAATTTTATTGTAGTAGGAAGACCTATTTACAAATCTGAAAACCCAGCTGAGGTAGTTAGAAAAATATTAGAAAAAATTTAACTTAATATTATTTTTAAGTATTTTTTCAACTACTTTTACCTATAATTCCGTTACTTACATGGACGAGTGGGAGAGTGGCTGAATCCGCGCCCCTGCTAAGGGCGTGTATCCTTACGGGTACCGAGGGTTCAAATCCCTCCTCGTCCGCCACTTATAAAATCAAAAAGTCTTTACAATTCCCATACTATAGTGCGTTAATAAATTCCACTATTGAGTCCTAAATTTTAGGGAGCAACAAAGGGAGCAACATTTTGGTATCTATACAACATTTAAGGGTTGAATAGATGAGTCAAACTCCAAAACTTTCAATTAATAAAAACCAATACTATGCTATTAGGTTCAGAATCAGTAAGAAGTTAATACCATACTTCGGCAAATACACAATTAACAAGTCATTAAATACCAAAGATATAAAACAAGCTAAAATAAAAGCTGATATAATATATTCAAAATATAAAGAAATATTACAGGTATCAAAGATGTTATCAGATGAACAAATACAGAAGTTAGTAGATGATTATATTATAGAGCAATTAGACCAAGATTTTAAAGGTAGAGCAATAAATGGTATGGGAATAGTGTTTTCTCAAGCTGATGGTATTCATTTCCACGATAATGCAAGTGCTACAAAAGATGTAGTTCATACGGCTTTAATGGAATATAAGAAAGGCTTACCAAATAATAAAATTGATTTGGTTGAAGATATTGGTAAAGAGCTTTTAGAAAATATAGGTATGAATTATGATGACAATGATGACTGATCCGGCTACAATAATTCATACTCAGAAATTAATAAAGTCTGAGCTAAAATTAGAATTATTGAGAGGATTATATGAGAGTGTAAGCCTCCCCAAAAGTTGGACTAACTAAAACGGAATAATTCTGCTAAAATAAATTAGGAGAATTCATGAGAAAGAGTAAATTCACAGAGAAGCAAATAGTAGATATATTGCGAGAGATAGAAGATGGCGCAGCTCTAGAGGGTGCCATAACAATTCAGCCAGGGATAAAACTTTATAAACTTACTAAAAATGGGATAGCTATACAAGCTACCATTCAAGGTACTAAATACTGGAAGGATGATGATCTAAATTAAAAAAAACTTTAATTTATAATATATTGTAATAGATAATACATAATTTTATTTCTATTGGATAAAATTCAAAATTATAATCAAGGAAATTAAATGTTTAAATCAATATTTTTATCAATACTAATTACAGTAGTAGCAGTAGCAGCACCAAAACAACACTCTGAACATGTTATTAAATTAATGGAAGAAGCAAAGAAGGTATTAGAACCTATATCACCAAAGGATTTTTTTACACTAGTTGATGAGGATGAAGTTGATTTTATTCAACTAGATGTACGGGAAAATAATCAATATGGACATGGTGAAATTTTTGCATTAAATACTGTAAAACTTACACGAGGATATGTTGAATATAAAGTAGAACAAAAAATTAAAAATAAAAATAGAAAGATTATTGTTGTTTGTTGTTCGGGTAAAAGAGCACTTTTAGCAGCAAAAACTATGATAGATCTTGGTTTTACTGATGTCTCTTATTTAGAAGATGGTGTAAATGGATGGCTTAATGCAGGGTATCCACTAGATACTGTGTTTGGTGAATTATACTTAAAGAAAAAATAACTTTAAATGGTGCGACCGGCGAGATTTGAACTCGCACATCCGAAGGACACTACCCCCTCAA